>JAICXR010000112.1 GCA_025980355.1 Chloroflexota bacterium
AGGGCCAGACGACGAGTTCGGCGCCGCCGCGCGCCAGCGCCGCCCAATGCTCCGGCCACCCGATGTCGTAACAGATGGCGAAACCCAGGCGACCGAAGTCGGTGTCCATGATCGGGACGCTCGCCCCCGGCGTGACATGCCGGTCGGTTATCTCGTCGATCGTCGGATGCGCCTTGTCGTACTGCCCGGCAACCTCACCCTGTCGGTCGAGCAGGAAGGCCGTATTGGCCCGGCTGCCATCGGGGCGGAGCTGGCAGAAACTGCCGCAGACGTACGTCCGGTGCCGGCGGGCGCGTTCCGCCAGGGCACTGATCGTCGGCCCATCGATGGCCTCGAACACCGGAACATCGGCGCCGGCCAGGCCGCTGTGCAGGAAGTTCTCCGCCAGACAGACCAGATCGGGATGGTCCACCGCCGCGTTGTCGACGTAGCGGCAGGCCTGTTCGCGGTTCTGCGCCGCCGTCCGTCCGCCACCCAGGGCGAAGGAGGTGAATGAGATGGTCACGGGCCTTGCCATGGCTACGACCGCCCGGCCGCGATCGCGGCGCCGTTGGGGGTTGGCGCGTCGCGCCCGGCATCGTCCGACGACATCGGCCGGACACGGAACTCGTCTTGCACCCGGCTGGCACGGGCATGGTAGTCGCGGAAGTTCTCCAGCCCGAATTCCTGCTTGATCCGCGCCATCGGCCAGGCCTCGTCGTTCGATTCGACGGTGAACACGTTCTCCTCGGAAAACCCCTCTACCGTGACGGCCGCGCCCAGTTGCCGCTGCAGATCGGCCAGCTTCCTGACCTGGGCGTCGATGTGGAAGACCTCTTTCTCCAGGTCGACGCGCCGGATCGCCACGCGCGACCAACGGCTGGTGGCCGTGAGGACGCGACCGGTGACGTCGATCACCTTGCTGTGATATCCCCAGACGGAGGAGACGACCGTCACGAAGTGGCTCCAGGCGTAGACCTGCAAGGGGAAGCCGCCGTCGTAGGCGGACGGCCAGACGATCAAGCGGGCGCCTTGTTCGGCCAGCGCCGCCCAGTGCGCCGGCCAGCCGATGTCGTAGCAGATGGCGATCCCGACGCGCCCGAAGTCGGTGTCAAACACTGGGGCGGCACTGCCGGGCGTGATGCCCCCCTCGATCTCGCCGATCGTCGGATGGACCTTGGCGTAGCGTCCGGCCAGCTCGCCCTGGCGGTTCAGCACCCAGGCAACATTCTGCATCGTGCCGTCGGCCATGCGCTCGGTCGTCCCGGCGATCAGCCACGTCTGGTGACGGCGAGCGTGCTGCGCCAGGAAGTCGAAGACCGGGCCGGGGACGGATTGGGCGGTCTGTTGCCGCAGTTCCTTGGGGCAGCCGACCTGGGCAAAGGTCTCGGGCAAGCAGATCAGGTCGGCGCCGCCTGCCGACGCAGCATCCAGTGCCTCCTGCATGCGCTCCAGGTTGCGCTCCACCGTCGGTCCGCCGCCGGCGAGACCGAGTGAGATGGTGGCGATCGTGGCTTTCTGGGGCATGGCTGTTCCTCCTGCGGGGGCGAGCGTATCGGGCGTCATACTACCAGACTCCGCCGACCGGAGACGGGGTTAGCCGCCTGACCCGGCCACCGCGCCGCGCTCGTCCACCGGCGACAACGGCTGGCGCCAATCCAGGGCCTCCACCAGCTCCTGCCACAGTTCCGGATGCCACGGTTGCTGATAGAGCGGCTGGAAGCCGAGTTCCAGGTATACCTTCACCGCCCCCTTACGCTGCGTCCCGGTGCTCAGGTTCACCCGCCGGACGCCACGTTCCCTGAAGCGGTGTAGGACGGCCAGGCAGACGGCGTAGCTGAGCCGGAGGCCCCGGTGCTCGGGCAGGACACAGACCATGTGCAGCGTGCCCAGTTCCGTCTGCGCCGGATCGACCAGCCAGGCGCAGGCCGAACCGACGATCGTCTGCTGCGGCCCATAGGTCGCCATGAACAGTCCGGCGGGGTCGAATTGCGGGAACGGATGTCCCGTGAGCTTTTCCCGCGTGATCTCGGCATCCCAATACCCCATGTCCCCCGTGTTCATGAGCGTCGCCCAGTCTGCTTCGTCGCCCGGCCGGTAGGTGCGCAGGGCATAGCCGGCGGGCCACGCCGCAAGCACCGGGGCGAGCGGTGGCAGCCCTTCCAGGTCCGGGCGCAGCATCCGCACTCCCGTCGGTCGTTCCGTCATGTCGTTCTCCTTTGAGAGGGCCGCGACTGCGGTCTGCGACCCTCCCCCTTTCCCGTGAATCGCCAAATCCGGCGAGCAAGTTGTCGCGACATCGGCAATACCGCCACGCACCTCGGCCGCCTACCAGGTACCATACAGCAAAACGGTGCCGGTGAGCAGCGGAGGAGGTGGGAGGCCATGGGTCGGCTGGATGGTGCCGTCGCTATCGTCACCGGCGGGGCATCGGGCATCGGCCGGGCCATCGCCCTGCTCCTCGCGGCCGAAGGCGCGCGCGTGGCGATCGTCGATCGTCAGGAGCCGCAGGGCGCCGAAGTCCTGGCGACGATCCGTCAGGCTGGGGGGACGGCGCAGTTCCTGCAGGCCGATCTGGGCGCCGCCGCCAGTGCGCAGATGATAGTGGCGGGGACGCTGCGAGCGTTTGGGCAGGTCGATATCGTTGTCAATAATGCCGCGGTATCCAGTCCAGACGGCATCCTGGAGGTGGACGAGGCGCAGTGGGATGCGACGCTGGCCGTCGATCTGAAGGCGCCGTTCTTCCTGACGCAGGCGGCCCTGCCGTCGATGCTGGAACGCCGGCACGGCGTCTTCGTCAACATCGCGTCGGTGAATGGGCTGCTCGGCCTGGGTAACGACGTCTATAGCGCCGCGAAGGCCGGGTTGATCAACCTGACGAAGAGCGTCGCCACCCGGCACGGTCCGGACGGCGTTCGCGCCAACGTCATCTGCCCCGGCACCGTGCGCACGCCGATCTGGCAGGCGACCGTGGAGCGCACCCCGGATGTCTTCGACCGGCTGGCCCAATGGTATCCCCTGGGCCGGGTGGGGGAACCGCAGGACATTGCCCAGGCCGCCCTGTTCCTGGCCTCCGAGGAGTCCGCCTGGATTACCGGCGCGGTATTGCCGGTGGACGGTGGACTGACGGCGGGAATCCACCGGATGGCCACCGAGCTGCAGGGCGACTGAGCCTTGCCGGACCCTATGAGCGCATGAGTGAAGGAAGCGCAATGCAACTACCGACCGTCGATGCCGAACTGCTGGACCTGGTGGCGCAGCGTCTGTACAGCGCGGTGCTCTCCGATGTCGTCGACCAGTTGGGCTATCGCGATCAGGCGATGGCGGCCCGCCTGCGCCCGGTCTGGCCGGACGCGGTGCTGGTGGGCCGCGCCCACACCGTCCTGACGGTCGACATCTACGAACTGAAGCCGGATCCCTACCGCCTGGAGATTGAGGCCGTCGACACCCTCAAGCCGGGCGATGTGCTGCTCGCCAGCACCGGGCCGTCGACGCGGACCTGCTTTTGGGGCGAGCTGCTCTCCACCGCGGCGCGGGGCCGCGGGGCGCGGGGCGCGGTCGTCGACGGCTACGTGCGCGACGTGCGACGCATCCAGGCGATGGCCTTCCCGGTCTTCGCTACCGGAATGTCGCCGCTGGACTCCGCCGGGCGCTCGATGGTGGTGGAATATGGCGGCCCGATCGCCTGCGGCGGTGTCGTCGTCCACGAGGGCGACCTGGTGGTGGGGGACATCGATGGCGTGATTGTTGTCCCTCATGCCATAGAAAGCGCCGCCATCCTCCGGGCCTTGGAGAAGGTGGAGGGGGAGAATCGCACCCGGACCGCCCTGGAGCAGGGGATGACGCTCACGGAGGTGTACGCCAAGTACGGCGTGCTCTAACCCTCACTCCCTCCTCGGTACAGGCTGTGCTGCGTACCGCTTCGCTCGGTCTTTCGTTACAGAGGGCGGAGCGCCTCTGCGGAGGCTTCCCAGTTGGCAGGACCGGTGGGCGCAGCGTCGCGTCCGCCGCACCGTTTGCTTGAAGGAGGGAACTTCGTGATGTTTCGCCGTATTGGGTGGCTCGGCCTACTCGCTGTGTTCGTGCTCATCCCGTTCCTGACGCCGGCGCTGCCGGCCCGCGCGGCGTCCAACGCCTTCAGCACGGCGCTGGCCGACCGCACGTTCAGCCGGATCGCCGTCGACCTCTCCGGCGGCAATGCCGTCTATGCCGCCGGTAACGACAGCCAGAACAACCCGTATGTCTATCGGAGTACCAACCAGGGAGGCTCCTGGACGTTGCTCAACAGCGGGCTGCCGACGCCCTTGAGCGTCTTCGTGCTGGCGGTCTCCGCCTCTAGTCCGCAGACGCTCTACGTCGGCGGCTACAACTTCACGAACAACACGCCCCAGTTGTATCGCAGCACGAACGGCGGCGGCTCCTGGTCGGCCGTCGGCAGCGGGCTGGGCGCCAACGTCAGCGTCCAGGCGCTGGCAATCGACCCGTCCAACGCCAATACCGTCTATGCCGGCACCAACGGTGGCGTGTACAAGTCGACGGACGGCACGACCTTCGCTCAGCTTGCCGGCATGAGTTCGCGCAACGTGCAGTCCCTGGTGCTCGACCCGACCAATCCGGCCGTGGTCTACGCCGGGACCAATCCCAGCACCGATGGCGGCATCTGGAAGAGCACCGACAACGGCGCGACTTGGACCAAGCAGAACACCGGCCTACCGGCCGGAACCGGCGTCTACCACCTGGCGGCAACGCCCGGTTCCAATGCCACCTTCTATGCAGCGGTCGGCGCCAGCCCGGCCACCACCACCCTCTACAAAACGACCAACGGCGGTGGGACCTGGTCGGCGCTCAACGCCGGCAGTAATCTCTCCAGCATCGCCGTCAGCCCCACCAACGCCAATCTGGTCTTTGTCGACGGCAGCGGCGGCCTCTTCCGCAGCACCGATGGCGGTAGCACCTTCGCCCAGATCGGCGGCTACCTCAACGCGCCGGTCCGAGTGGACAACAACCAGCCGCAAACGCTCTACGTGGGCGGCACGGGGATCACCAGCTACACCGGCGATCTGACGGCCATCGGCACGACGACCACGACCACGACGACGTCCACCGCCACCGGGAACGCCAACGTCAGCGGCACACTGTATTACGATGACAACGGCAACTATGTGCAGGACAACAACGAGGCGGCCGCCGGCGGCGCCGCCGTCAGCGTCGTCTGCACGAGCTGTTCCGGCGCGCCCACCGTCGGCACGACGACCGCCGACGGAAGCGGAAATTACAAGCTCACCAACGTCAACGTCTCCAGCGGGCAGCTCTACACGGTGCTCGCCACCGCCTCGCGCAGCAGTGGCCCGACGGTGAGCAGCGGTCCGAACGAATCGGGTGCGAGCGCCCTGGACCTCGCCCCGGGCCAGAATGCCACCGTCAACATCGGCCTGGTGCCCCACGACGCCCGGTACTTCAGCCAGACCGGCTACCGAATCGACAACGACACGGTCTGGGACTACTTCCAGCGCCGGGGCGGGATCGCGACCTTCGGCTACCCGACCAGCCGGACCTTCGCCTTCCAGGGCTTCACGGTCCAGTTCTTCCAGCGCCGGATCGTCCAGCTCGGGCCCGACGACCACGCTCGGTTGCTCAACCTGCTCGACCCCGGCCTCCTGAACTACACGAGCTTCAACGGCAGCACCTTCCCCGGCGTGGACAGCGCCCTCGTGTCGACCGCCCCCAACCCCACCGACCAGCCGGCGGTGCTGGCCTGGGTCCGGCAGCACGCCCCCGACACGGTCGGCGGGAACCAGACGAACTTCTCCCACACCTTCCAGACGACGGTCGCCGCCCAGGTCGCCTTCCCGAACGGCGGGGACCCGAGCCTGCTGCCGGGGATCGACCTGGAGATGTGGGGTGTCCCCACCAGCGGCGCCTTCACCGACCCGCACAACCACAACTTCATCTACCTGCGCTGGCAGCGGGGGATCATGATGTACGACGCCGGCACGGGCCTGACCCAGGGCATCCTGCTCGCCGACTACCTCAAGGCGATCATCACCGGCCAGGACCTCCCGTCGGACGTGAACCAGGAGGCGCAGGCGAGCCCCTTCCTCGGCCAGTACGACCCCAGTATGCCGAAATGGGTGCACAACCAGAGCCTCCTGCCGGGCACCGACTTCACCAACGCGTTCACCCCGGAGTGAGGGGTCGGGTCAGGGGATGACAGCCCTTCGACGGCCCGGCGGCTTGCGCATGCAAGCCGCCGGGCCGTCGCGGCAAGGGGGAGGCGGCCATGGACATCGGACAGGCGGATCGGCTGGCGATGCCGATCTCATCCGTTGCAGCGGGGTCAGCGCCTGTCCTTCATTGCAACATCTGCACGCCGCCGCAGACGGGGATTTCTACGCCCGTAATGAAGTTTGCCAGCTCGGAAGCGAGGAACAGGACGGCGCCGGCGACGTCGGCCGGCGTGCCGAGGTGACCGAGCGGCGTACGCGCCGCGGTGGCGGCGCGACCGGCCAGCGTGCCGGGTCCGTGGCGCTCTACGGGAATCCAGCCCGGCGAGACGGCGTTGACGGTGATGTTGTGCGGGCCCAGGTCCACGGCCAGCGCCTGGGTGAAGCTGTGCAGGGCGCCTTTAGCGGTGCTGTAGGCCGCCATGCCGTGCGGCATGCCGTGTGCGGCCATGGAGAGGATATTGATGATCCGGCCCCAGCGGCGCTCCCGCATGCCGGGGACGACCGCCCGGCTGGCAAGATAGGCGGCGCGGACATTGAGGTCGAGGATACCCTGGTAGGCGTCCCAGTCCAGCTCCAGGGCCGGGCCGAGCTGTTCCTCGCGGCCAACGTTGTTCACCAGGATGTCGATGCCGCCGAGGCGCTGTTGGGCCTCGGCGAGGGCATGTTCGACCGCCGCGGCGTCGTGGAAATCACCGCCGACGGCGATCGCCCGGCCCCCGGCCGCTTCGATCTCCCCCACGATGGCCGTGGCCCGGTCGGCGCCAGCGGCGTAGTGGACGGCCACCGCCGCCCCGGCCGCCGCCAGCCGGCGGGCCATGCTGGCGCCGAGGCCGCGGCTACTGCCGGTGACCAGGGCCTGCTTGCCGGAGAGGTCGATGGCGACGGCCATGGAGGTCCTTTCTGAGCGCCGTGGCAAGTACGACCGCCGCGCTTCCACGATGAGCGGGCGAAGCGCGCGTCCGTAGCGGGCGAGACGCATCGTCCCGGCTAGCCCGCCACGGCCACGACCGCGGCATTGAAGATATCGGTCATCTCGTCCAGTTCGGCATCGCTGCTACTCAGGGGCGGGGCGAGCATCAGGTGTTCCTCGCGGGAGCGGGTGATGAGGCCGCGCCGACGGGCCTCCGCCAGGGCGCGCCCGGCGATGCCGCTGCCGGCTCGGAATTCGACGGCGGCCATCAGGCCCAGCCCGCGCCGGTCGACGACGTACGGCTTGGACGCCAGCGGCGCCAGCGCCTCGTCCACGCGCCGGCCGCTCACCGCGGCGCGCGCCACCAGGCCCTCCTGGTCGATGATCTCGAGGTTGCGCAGGCCGACGGCGCAGCAGGTCGCATGCCCAGAGGAGGTGTAGGCGTGCATGAAGCGATCCTGGGCGGCGGCGTGCATTGTCGCCCGGATGCCGTCGCTGAAAATGATGCCGCCAAGCGGCAGATAGCCCGATGTCACCCCTTTGGCGAAGGCGATGATGTCCGGCACGACGTTCCAGTGCTCGATGCCCCAGTAGCGACCGGTGCGGCCGAAGCCGGTGATCACCTCATCGGCGATCAGGAGTACATCGTAGCGATCGCAGATGGCGCGAACGGCCGGGAAGTAGTCCGGCGGCGGCGGTAAGACGCCGGCCACGCCTTGCACCGGCTCTGCAATGAACGCCGCCACGGTGTCCGGCCCTTCCGCGACGATCTTCGCTTCCAGCGCTTCGGCCGACATCGGCGGCACCTGGCAGAAGCCGGACGGCAGGGGGCCGAAGTGGGTCCAATAGGCGGGCAGGCCGGTGGCCGCCATCGCGCCCATGCCGACGCCGTGGTAGCCGCCGAGGCGGGAGACGATCTTGATCTTCTCCGGGCGCCCGCGCAGGCTCCAATAGAAGCGGGCCAGCTTGAAGGCGGACTCGTTCGATTCGCCGCCGCCGGTGGTGAAGAAGACATGGTTCAGGTCGCCGGGAGCCAACTCCGCCAGCCGGGCAGCCAGTCGGGTCGCCGGCTCATTGCTGAAGCCAATGTAATTGTTGGCGAAGGCGAGCGTGCCGATCTGCTCCGCGGCGGCCTCGGCCAGCTCGCGTCGCCCGTGGCCGACGTTGACGTTCCACAGGCAGGACATGCCGTCAAGATAGCGCCGGCCGTCGACATCCCAGAGCACGGCGCCCTGGCCCCTGGCCAGGATCACCGGCTGCCCCTGGTCGGTGTCCAGGTGCTGGGGATGGACCTGGTGGGCCCGATCCAGGGCGGCCAGTTCGCCCGACCGCTCGGCAACGGCCCCGGCACGCCGATTCGGCTCGGTCATCGCATAGCTCCTTCCCGGTTGTGGCGATTTGCGACCACGTTGGTAGGGCATAGGCTAGCACAATGCGGTTCAGATAAGGCAACAGGGCCGGAGACGAGTGCGCCGCAAAGTTTTGCGTAGCGAGGGGACGGTGAGGTGGCAGGGAGGGATGGATTAGACTGACGCTGCCGGTGATTGGTGCGTATGGACCGAGGGGGCAGCGTGGTGGACGAG
>JAICXR010000428.1 GCA_025980355.1 Chloroflexota bacterium
CCGAAGGCGACGACCCGGCCGTCCCTGACGGCCAGAGCGTCGCTCTCCGGCACGCCCCGGTGGAGCGTATGGATGCGGCCGCCGACGAGGAGGAGGTCGGCGTCGGAAGGCATCCCCTTAGCTCTGGCTCCAGCCCGAACTCTGGATGATCGGGTCGTACACCTGGACGACGCCGTTCAGGCCGTCCTGCACGCTGATCTTCTTGGCCACGATGTCCGCGAGCGCTTTGTTCAGCGGATCGCGGAGCTGGACGCTATCCGGCAGCGAGGGAAAGGGAACGCCGACGCTGTCGAAGATCTTGACGAGATTCTGGAGCCCCGTGGTCGCCATATAGCCCTGGCTGGCGACCGACTTGCGCGGCGGGATGAAGAAGAATTCCTGGTTGTAGTCGAGCAGGTTCTTGCCGTCCAGCACGACCTTGAGCACGCTGAAGGCGTCATCGGGATGCTTGCTCTGAGCGCCGATGATCAACCAGTCGGTGAAGGTGAGGGCGACCGGCCGCACCTTGCTGGGGTCGGGCGCCTTGTAGGTGACGCCGCCCGCCTTGATCGGCTGCCCGACGATCACGCTGTCAAGCGAATCCTGGGCCTTCTGGGCGACGTTCGACAGGATGTTCGGACCGCCCCAGTTAATGGCCTGGCGGCCGAGGGTGAAGTTGGTGATGCCGCTGGGAGCAGCGGGAAGCGGCTTGGTTCCGGTTGGCGTGATCTGCTGCTGGCGGTCCTGCATGAATTGGGCGACCAGTTGGCCTTCCGGGCTGTTGACCGCCGTCTTGCCGTTGACAATCAGGCCGCCGCCGACCGATATCAGCAGCTCCGTGAACTCTTGCCAGTCCGAGCCGGTATTGGTGCCGAGCTGGGTGAGGGCGCCATCGGCGATCTTCGTGAGCTTCTTGCCGTCGTCGAGGTCGTCCTCCCATGTCACGGGGGCGTCGGTGATGCCGTTCGCCTTCAGGATATCCCCGCGGGCATAGTAGGTGCGGGGCGACGAGAGGTACGGCAGGCCGTAGGTCTTGCCCTGCCACTGGCACGTTTGCAACGCGCTCGGGAAGAAGTCGTTGCGCTGTCCCCATTGGTCGATCATCGTGTCGATGACGAGCCCCATCTTCAGGTGGGCGACCCGGAAGGCGTACTCCGCCCCCCATTGGAAGATATCCGGCCCCACGCCCCCTGCGAAGCCCGCGGCGAGACTCTGATCGATCCCGGTGTTGGTGCTCCCCCAGTCTTTCCACCCCATGTTGACGGTGACGTTGGGCAGCGCGGTCTTCAGGGCGGGTAGCACCGTGTCCTTGTAGAGCTTCTGGGTGTTGGTGTCCTGATCGACGAGCCAGAAATCAATGCTCGTGCCGTTGCCCTGGGGTGCGGCGCTGGAGGCGGCGGTGGCACTGGTGGCGGCAGCGGCGCTGGTCGTAACGGCGATACTTGCTTGCGCACTACTACTCGCCGCCGTCACGGCGGCGGTGCCCCCGCAGGCGGCCAGCAACGTTGCACCCGCCCCCAGTGCGGCGGCGCCGCCGACGGCACGCAAGATTGCCCGGCGAGTGATGGCCCGGCGAGGATCACGTGAGACAGACACTGCGACTCCCTTCCTCTACAACGACAAGGATGTCTTGTCGACACGTGACGCCCTGCGCCGGTTGCCGGAGCGGTTCGCTTGTATCGATGGGGAGATCATATAGACGGGACCGGAGCGTGTCAATGATGCGGGTCGGCGGTCGTACCTATCCGACACAAAGGCCGGTGCCAGGTTGGAGCCTCTCTGCGCGGACCGGGCCCAAACCTGCGCAGGCGGGTTTCGCCTATTGTAGCCGCAACTTCAGTTGCCAGGCGACCGTTGGATGCGGCACTGGGCTCGCCGCCTGCACCATTTAGGTGCCGCTCAGTTGCAAGCCGCAGAAGGGATCGCTCGGCGGCGCGCCGTTGACGGTGACCTGGACGCAGTAGCTACCGTTGGTGGATGACGACGGCGCCAGGTTGGGCACCTGTACGGAGATGAAGCTGTTGGTCCAGCTGGTGACGCTGCCCTGGCCGCTCTTGGAGCCGCTCATGGGCGTCGGAGTCGGCGTGGTCGGGCCGGGCGTCGGACCGCTCTGGAAGAAGAACAAGACCGAGCCGTTGGTGCCGCTGGCACCCGATCCCGCCGGCGGTGCGCCAAAGGGGCCGCCGTTGATGGTGATCACCTGCCCGGCCACGAACGACGTCGGATTGACGCTGGTGATGGCCGGCTTCGGACCGACGGTCGGCGTGGCCGTGGGTGTGGCCGTAGCGGTGCCGGCGGCGGTCGCGGTCGCGGTCGGTCCCGGCGTGGCCGTCGGTCCGGCGATGACGAAGTCGTTCGCGGTGCAGACCGTGGTCGTATCGACATACCAGGTATAGTCGTGCTGTCCGGCCGACTTGATCGTGACCTGATACTGCCAGACTTGTCCCTCCTGCCCGGCGTACTGCTTGATGAAGGTCGGATTGTCCGGTCCGGTCAGGATAGTGTTGGTGTGGTTGATCGACGACGTCACGGTGATGTAGACGGTATCGCCGATGCCGGCCGATCCCGCTCCGGCGAAGGTCATCTTTTCGTCACCGGCGCAGTAGCCGGCGATCGGCGTCGCCGTCGGCCGCGGCGTCGGCGTGGCGGTCGGGATGAGCGTATGGCCAGCGGCATCCTGGGGATAGAAGGCGTTCGTCAGGTCGGAGTTGGGCAGCGCCGACGGGCGGGCGAGGAACTGCGGCTGGTTGGGGTCCCATTGCCGAAAGTAGGGGCTGCCGGCCGCTTCCTGGGCGACGTCGAGCGGCAACGCCTGACCGGTGATGATCGCCTTCAAGTAGTCGGCCAGCAAGATGCCCTGGGTGAGGCCAGTGCTGGCGTCGTACTGCATGATGCCGCGCTGGAAGCGCAAGTAGATGAAGTTGCCGTTGGCCGGATCGGCCGTCGGCGCGGATGTCGGGAAGCCCCAGATTTCCAGGTCCAGCAGGGGGAGCAACCCAGGGTTCGCCAGGCCGATGCCGAAAGCGTCGACGGCACTGACCGACGCGAGGAACGTCGCGTCGAAGTTCACCGCTTTGCCGGCGACCGTGTCTGGGGCGTGCTCTGCGACGAAGGCCGTGGCGTCCTTCGCATAGTTCGGATCGCTGGCCGTCGGCGCGGCGGACGTGATCGCCGGATCGGCGGCCGGGAACGTCGAGCCGTTGAACCGCGTGTAGGGCAGGATGCCCGGGTCCAGCAGGTTCAGG
>JAICXR010000455.1 GCA_025980355.1 Chloroflexota bacterium
GAGGCGGTCCTGCTCGTCGCCCCCGACGGCACGGTCCGCGGCGCCAACCGGCGCTGGGCCGAGCTCTTCCCGCTCGGTGCCGTCCCCCTCGCCGGCCGGCCGTTCGCCGAGGTGCGGGCGGAGCTGGCGCGTGCCTTCGATGATCCCTCCGCCGTCGCCGCCCTGGCGGACGCCGTCGCCGACGCCGAGGGGCGCTTCACGCGGGACCTGGTCCAGCGCTGGCCGGAGCGGCGCGCGCTTGAGCTCTTCTCCGCGCCGGTCCGCGACGCCGCCGGCGCCTGGCTCGGCCGGCTGTTCGCCTTCCGCGACGTCACGCGGGAGCGGGAGGTGGACCGGATGAAGAGCGAGTTCGTGACGTTGGTCTCGCACGAGCTGCGCTCCCCGCTGACCGCCGTGAAGGGCTACGTCGACCTGTTGCTCGCCGACGAGGTGGGCCCGCTGGCGCCGGAGCAGCGCGAGTTCCTGGCGATCGTCCAGCAGAACGCCGATCGGCTGGCGGCGTTGGTCACGGACCTGTTGGATGTCGCGCGCATCGATGCGGGCCAGATCGCGCTCCGCCCGGCCGCCGTGGACCTCACGGGCGTGATCGGCGCGGTGGCGGCCACCTTCCGGGCCCAGCTCGCCCGCAAAGGGCAGCGGCTGGTCATCCGGACGGCCAAGGCGCTGCCGACGGTGTGGGGGGACGCGGACCGCCTGACAGGCATCCTCACCAACCTGGTCTCCAACGCCCACAAGTACACCCCGCCGGGCGGCCGGATCACCGTGGCGGCGCGGGCGGAAGGCGACCGGGTGGCGCTGGAGGTGCGGGACACCGGGATCGGGCTGTCGCCGGAGGACCAGGCGCGGCTGTTCACGCGGTTCTTCCGGGCGAAGAATCGCGCGACGCAGGAGGCGGGCGGGGCGGGCCTGGGCCTGGCGATCACGCGCGCGCTGGTCGAGGCCCACGGGGGGCGGATCACGGTCGCCAGCGCGCCTGGGCGCGGCGCGACCTTCCGCGTTACCCTGCCGACCACGCCGGGCGGCGCGTGCGCCGTTTGAACGTCCGTAAGGGCGGGAACGGTCTTAATGTTGCCATCCGTCGCCGGCGTCGTCCGCCCACCGAAACCGTGACAGGAGGACGGTTAGCGCCACCGGCGCGCGTCGCGTTGTCGGTACTTCTCCAACACGGCGTCGAAGCCGGCATCGAGGTCCACACCGGTGGCGTTGGCGAGGGCGATCAGCGTGAACAGGACGTCGCCGAGCTCCAGGGCCAGCTCCTGCGCCGGCTCGTCGGCCTTTTTCGGCTTGTAGCCGTAGCGATCGTTGATGACGCGGGCGACCTCACCGACCTCTTCGATCAGCCGGGCCAGATTGCCGAGGGGCGGCCAGTATTCGCCGCCCCACTCGGCGTCGCACCACGCTTGCACACGCCGTTGCAGTCCGGCCATGCCGGGCTGCGGGGGCGGAAGGGAACCGCTCATCGCCGGGGTGGTCTCACCGCTTCTTATGCTTGGCGCGGGCGTGGGCCTGGGCGCGCTGCTTCTCTCGTTCCCGCTGCTGCTTCGCGGAAGAGCGCCGGGCAGGCCCCTGCGGCAACGCCATGCCGCCCGGCATCCCTTCCATGCCCGGCATCCCCGGCATGCCGGCCATACCGCGCGGCATCCTGCCGGTCGTGGCCTGCTTCATCATCTTGCGCATCTGCTCGAACTGGTTGACGAGCTGGTTGATCTCCTGAGGCGTGGTGCCGCTGCCGCGGGCGATGCGGCGGCGGCGGCTGCCGTCGATCAATTCCGGGCGGCGGCGTTCCTGCAGCGTCATGGAGGTGATGATCGCCTCCATGTGCTTCATCTCTTTGCCATCGAGCGCGGCGGTCAGTTCCTCGTTCTTGACCAGGCTGCCGAGGCCGGGGATCATGCCGAGCAGTTGGGACAGCGGCCCCATCTTCTTCATCGTCTGCAACTGGTTGTAGAAGTCTTCGAAGTTGAAGCTGGCCGTGCGCAGCTTCTTCTCCATCTCCTTCGCCTGATCTTCGCTGAACGCTTCTTGCGTCCGTTCGATCAGCGTCAGCACGTCGCCCATGCCGAGGATGCGCGAGGCCAGGCGGTCGGGCTAGAAGGGTTCCAGGCCATCGGGGCGCTCGCTCGTGCCGAGGACCTTCACGGGGATACCGGTGACGGCGCGAATGGAGAGGGCGGCGCCGCCGCGGGCGTCGGAATCCATGCGGGTGAACACCATGCCGGTGACGGCGACGCGCTTGTGAAACTCCTGGGCGACCTTCACGCCCTCCTGGCCGGTCATGGCGTCGACGACGAGCAGCGTCTCATCGGGATGGACGTGCTGGTAAATGCGCCGCACCTCCTCCATGCGCTCTTCGTCGATCTGCAGGCGCCCGGCGGTGTCCATGATGACGATGTCGTTGCCGTCGCGACGGGCCCGATCCAAGGCGTGGACGCAGATCTCCTCCGGTTTGACCGCGGTCCCTTCGCTGAACACCGGGATGTCCAACTGGCTCCCCAGCGTCTGCAACTGCTCGATGGCCGCCGGGCGGTAGATATCGGCGGCGACGAGCAGCGGCTTATGCCGTTGCCGGCGCAGCAGGAGGCCGAGCTTGCCGGCCGTGGTCGTCTTGCCGGCACCCTGCAGGCCCACCATGAGGATGACGTGCGGCTCCGGCCCCTTAAACTCCAGTTGGGTCGCCGTCGAGCCCAACAACTCCACCAGTTCGTCGTGCACGAGCTGGACGACCTTTTGGGCCGGTGTCAGCCCGGCGCCGACCTCCAGCTCCAGCGCCCGCTCGCGCAGTTTGCCCGTGAAGTCGCGCACCACGCGGAAGTTGACGTCCGCCGCGATCAGGGCGCTCCGCACCTCGGCCAGGGCGGCATCCACGTCCTCCGGCGTCAGGCGTGACTTGCCGCGCATGGACTCGAAGGTCCCCTGGAGGCGCTCGCTCAGGCTTTCAAACATGCAAAATTCTCACCATGCCCGCCGGAGCGGGCGAATGCGACGTGACTGCCTATCGTACCA
>JAICXR010000475.1 GCA_025980355.1 Chloroflexota bacterium
CGCCCGCGTCAGCTGGATCCGCAGGAGCATCGCCTCCAGGCCGCCGACCAGGAAGAAGAAGCCGGAGGTCAGCAGGTAGAGGATGCCGATCTTCTTGTGGTCGCTGGTCGTGACCCAGTCGACCAGGCCGGAATCCAGGAAGCGCCGCCGTGGCGCCGCCATCGCGCCCGCCGTGTATGCCATGCTCGCCGCCCTCCCACGTGCCGGGCGACGGCGACCGTTCGACGCCCCACCCCAATTGCGCCACCATCAGACGCTGTACCAGATCGGGCGACCGCAAACTTTGCGCCAGCGCAAAGAGCTGGGGCGCCCGGGAACGTACCGTATGCTGGCGATCGACAAGGAGCGCCGAGCGTGGTATGGGAAATTCTGGTCCGCTGGCTGCACCTGACCGCGGCGATCTTCTGGATCGGTGGCCAGTTGTTCCTCCTCAGCGTCGCGTTGCCGGTGCTTCGGCAGCACGTTGCGGGGCCCGAGCGTTCGCGCCTCGCCGGGGGACTGGGGCGCCGTTTCGCGGTGCTCTCCGGCGCCGCCCTGCTCATCCTTGTCGCCACGGGGATCGTCACTGCCCGGTTCCACGGGGCGTCCGGGCCGATGCTGCGCGACACGACCTGGGGGCACGTGCTGGTCGCCAAGAGTACGCTGGTGGCCCTCGTGGTCGCAATCACCGTCCTGCACGGGGCGTACTACGGCCGCCGTCTGGAGCGCCTGACGACACGCTCCGCCGGCAAGGTGCTGGACGGCTCCGAACGGCAACGCCTGCAACGACAGTCCGTCCTGCTCTCCTCCACCAACCTGGGCCTTAACCTGATCATCGTGGCCCTTGCCGCCTGGCTGGCGGTGCTGCCCTGAGGGTGTTCTTCCGGGATTTGGCGAGCGGCGTTCGGCGAGGGAAGGCGGGGAAGCGCAGCGTGGAAACGCCGGGCTGGAAGCCGCGGTTACGGTGGGGCACGCCGTTGCCGGGGCTGCTGCCGCCCGGGGCGGCGGCCAGGGGCGAGCAGCAGCCGTTTTCGCTCGTCGCCCCGTTTCTCCGGCTCGCGTTGGCGATCAGTCTTACCGCCGGCTTCGGGCTCGGCGCGGCCCTGGCGATCGCGATGGTGCGTGGCGCCGCCTTGGGGGCGTGGTGGACGACGCTGGTGCAGGTCCACGGCCGGGCCCAGCTGGTCGGCTTCGTCGGCCTCTTCATCCTGGCGATCGGCCTGCACTTCCTGCCCCGGTTACGCGGCTCACCGTTGGCGTCCCCGCGCATCGCCCGGAGCGGATTGCTGGCGCTCGGGGCCGGGATCGTCTTGCAGGTCGTGACCCAGCCCTTGTTGACGATGGCGTGGCAGACGGTGAAAGGACCGCTATGGGTCGCGCTGGCGCTCGGCGGCCTGCTGGAGTTGACCGGCTGTACCCTGATCGTGGTGGCGCTCGGCCGGACGCTGCACCGGGGACCGCCCCTGGCCTGGCGCGGCGGCCTCAGCTCGATCCTTCCCTTCCTCGGTTTCGGCTTCACGGCGCTCTGGCTGGCACTCCTGGCCAGCGCGGCCCTCAGCCTGCAGGCCGCTTGGACCGGCGTGGCGGCCTTCCCCGCGACGGCCGACGGCGCGTTGACCGACGGGTTGCTTTTCGGCTTCGCCGTGCCCATCGCCGCGGCCGTCTCGGCGCGCCTCCTGCCGATCTACTTCGGCGTCGAACTGGTGGCGCCGGCCCCCTTGCTCGCGCTCTTCGGGCTGTTCAGTACGGGCGCGGTGCTCCGCGTCGCGGCCGATGTGGGCAATCAGGGGACGGTATTCGCCGTCGGCAACGCCCTCCTCGGGATCGCCTGCTGCGCCTTCCCGCTCCTCTCCGGCGTCCCGTTCGGTGCGCGACGTACCATCCGGCGCGCCGACCCGCCGGCAATGGTGCGCGCCTTCCGCTATCCCAATCTCCTGGTGCGGTCGGCGTATGCCTGGCTGCTCGTCGCCGGCGTCCTCCTGCTCAGCGACGGGCTGTCGCGCCTGACCGGCAGTCCCCTCCAGTGGTCCGGCGACGCCCTCCGCCATACGGTGACGGCCGGCTACCTGACCCTGCTGATCCTCGGGATGGGGGCGCGCCTACTGCCGGGGTTCGCCCGGCAACGGCCACGGCCGCTCGAGCGGCTGCTCGTCGTGGCCGTTGCCGGGAACCTGGCCGCCATATTTCGGGTCCTGCCGCCGCTGGCGGCGAGCGTCGGTGTGGCCGGCCCACCGGCAGACATCGCCTTCGGCCTCGCCGGCCCTTGCGCCCTGCTGGCCGTGGGGCTGTTCGCCCAGACCATGTGGCCGCTCCTCACCGGCCGGCGGTGAGGTCGGCCGGCTCAGTGCGCGCCGCTGCCGGCCTTCTCGACCTTGCCGATGCGCACGCGCCAGACCTCCGGCCCTTCTTCCAGGTACCGCCAGTCCACCTCGCCCGGGTGTTCGAACGTGAACTGGTAGTAGAGGGGCTTCGGGTCGTGGTCGTTGACCAGCGTAAACGCCTCCCCCGGGGCCAGTCGCGCGAAGTCGGCGAAGATGCGGGTGTGCCGATCGCGCGGCGCCATCTGGCGCACGTCCACTATGCTGTCGGTTTCTTCGCGAGTTGCCATGCTCGGATCTCCTTCATTCCTCCGGCCGTTTTGCCGGTGTACCTGACGACCATCCACGTCTAGGGATGGGTTGCCGACGAGGTGCGCTCCACGCGCCCGGTCGTGACCACGGTGAATGTGTCGGCCTGGGCCGGTCGTCGCGCAGTCGGCGCGCTCTGGGCCGCCCGCCAGTGCGTGCTCATGCGGGCGGC
>JAICXR010000535.1 GCA_025980355.1 Chloroflexota bacterium
AAGTATTTGCTGGAGAGGTGGGGCCAGGAATAGGTTTTGCCGCCGAAGACGTTGATGCCCTCCAGGAAGGAGTTCGCCGGGAAGGCCTGCTTCCAGGCGGTGAAATTGGGGATCATGTCGTCGAGCGGGGCGACCGACCCCTCCTTCACCAGTTGGGCGACGGGGACGTTGATTTCGAGCCGGAAGACATCCTGCAAGTTGCCGTTCTGCAGGCCGGCGGCGGTGATGCGCTGGAGGTCGGCGTCGGTGACGTTGTCGTACTGGACGGTGATGTTCGGGTGAGCCTGGTGGTACACCGGGAAGAACTTGGGGAAGAAGTTGCGATTGTTCAGCCCGGCGTCGATCCAGCGGTAGGTCACTTGCCCGGCCGGCAGCTTCGCGCCGGTGTTCGGGATCTGAATGACCGCCTCTGCCGTCGGATTCGGCGCCGCCAGACTGGTATTCGTCGCCGGACCGGTGCTCGTGGCGCTGTTCGTTGCCGAAACTGATTGGCCGCCGGCCGCGGCGCTGGGCGTGACCGCGGGCGGGGGTGCGCTCGCCGCGGCCGAGGTCGTGCCCGCCGTCTGGGCAGTGCCGCTGCAGGCAGCGAGCAGGGCGACTGCGCCGGACGTGCCCAGCGTGATCAACGCCTCCCGTCGCGGGATGCCGGCTATTTGCCGGCGGTGACTCTGGCCTGCTGACATGGCCGTCTCTCCCTGTTTCACGCGCCCGTTACCCTGCCGGTGCGGTCTGGTTGCCGGCGCTTGGCCGGGGCGGCGGGCAGGTCGATCGCCGCACGACAAAATGGGTTGCCGCTAGCAAGTGGGCCGCCGGCTGATCTTTCGGCCGTGCCGGGTCGAGCAGCGCCGTAATGAGCGTGATGGCCTGTTCGCCCACGTCCGCCAGCGGTTGGGCCACACTGGCGAGGGGCGGATAGAGGTCCGCCGCAAAGATATCGTCGTAGCTGACCAGGCTCATCTCGTCCGGCACGCGGATGCGGGCTTCGTAGAGGGCACGCAGGACGCCCAAAGCGAGATTGTCTCCGGCGGCAAAAATGGCGGTCGGTCGCGTCTCCTGGGCCAGCAGCGGCCGCACGGCAGCATAGGCTTGATCGACCGAATAGTCGGCCACCAGGACCGGATCAGCAGTGGCGGCTACCAGGGCGTGCCGGGCAAGGGCGGCCTGGAAGGCGTCGAGGCGGGTGCGGTCCGTTGGGTACGGTCCGCCGCGCCCCACGAAGGCGATGCGCCGGTGGCCGAGTGCCACGAGATGGTCGATCGCTGCGCCGATCCCCGGCGCGGGATCGACCATGATCGTCGCCGTTTCCACGGCGAACTGGGGGCGAATCGCCTGCACCACCGGTAGCCCCGCGGCGACGACTCGCTCCACGTCCCTGGCGTTATCCGGCCCGTCAAAGATCACGCCATCGACCCGTCGGCGGCGTAGGAACGGCACCAAACCGCCTTCGGTCACCACCGGATCGCCCGCCGCGCCCACCTCGATGACGTGAAACCCGTGATGGAGCGCCGCCCGCGTGAGATACAGGCTGAACTGGAAAGGCACGGGCGCGACGGCCGGTGTCGTGCGATGGACACGGGGGACGAGCGCCAGGATACCGCTGCGCCGCTGACGCAACGCCCGCGCCAGGGGATGGGGCGAGTAGCCCAGCGACGTCGCCGCGGCGAGCACCCGTTCCCGCGTGGCGGCCGAAACCCGAGTCCGGCCGGAAGTGCCGGTGAAGACGAGCGAGACCGTCGCCTGCGATACGCCCGCCCGGCGGGCGACGTCAACACTTGTCGCGCCACGCATGTCTTCCAAGGCGTCGCTCCGCGTTCGGGGATGGACCGCACCACTGGAGTATTACGTATAACCATCGGTGCGTCAAGGCGCACAGACTGGGAAGACAATGAGCCTGGCTGTTACGAGAGCTCGCTGAGCGTAGACCTTTTAGCGTCAGGGCGCCTGTGCCCGGGCATCCTGAACCGCCGGCTGCTTTGGCCAGACTGGCAAGCGCGATCCGCGCACAGGGTTACCGAGCAGTCCGAACTTCGGTGAGGAATGGGTAGAACGCGGTTGATTGTCTCGCACGCTTGGAGATTCGCCAATGGCAACGAGGCCGATTCACGATCAGCGACTCCCGATCTCTTCCGGCACGTCAGTGAATGATCGCTTGGAGGAGCTTCTCCAGCCTACGCTTCATCGACTGGAGGAGATGGCAGCGTTGCCGCAAGGTTGGGACTCCTACGGTGCTAATCCCACGTCGCCTACGGCTGTCGCCACTGCCCGCGACCTCGTCCTGCTCGTCGGTGGGCAGCTCAGCATGCTGGAAGGTGACCGAGTGAGGCCCTTCGCTGTTGTCC
>JAICXR010000525.1 GCA_025980355.1 Chloroflexota bacterium
AGCATGCCGTGGACGGAGGCGACATTCACGATGGAGCCGCCGCCCGCCCGTTCCATCTCCGGCACCGCATACTTGGCGGCCAGGAAGATCGACTTCGTCAGCACGGCCTGGCCGTGGTCCCACGCGGCCTCCGACACCTCCACGGCGCTGCCCCGTTCGTCGGTCCCGGTGACGTTATAGGCGTTGTTGACCAGGATCGTGAGCTTGCCGAACCGGCCGACCGCCTCCCGGACCATCGCCCGGATGTCGTCGCCACGGGCGACGTCGGCGACGATTGTGGCGACGACGCCCCCGGTTTCCCGAATGGTCTGGGCATTCCGTTCTGCCGCCTCCCCGTCGATGTCGGCGATCAGCACGCTCGCGCCTTCCTCCGCCAGTCGCCGCGCCGTGGCGCCGCCGATGCCTTGCGCCCCACCCGTCACGATGGCAACCTGCTGTTGCAGTCGCACGACCTACCTCCTTGTCGCTGCCGGCATAATCCGCACACAGACGGGCGTGGGGACAGATACCGGCGGGCCTGCCCGCTCCAGCAGGCCGTTGGCGGGGTCGACGCGGAACGGGACGATGCTGTCGCTATCCTGATTGGCGGCGAAGAGCCAGGCGCCGGTCGGATCGATGGCGAAGTTGCGCGGCGTGCGACCGTCGGTCGCCATGTGGCCCACGGGCGACAGCCGTCCGGTGTCGCCGTCGACGGCGAAGACGGCGATGCTGTCGTGGCCGCGGTTGCTGCCGTAGACGAATCGCCCGGATGGCGCGACGTGGAGGTCGGCGCAATGGTTGGTGCCGCGAAAGCCGGAGGGCAGCGTTGAGACGTGTTGGAACGCGCGCAACGTTCCGGCGTCGCGGTCAAAGGCGAAGGCGTCGATTGTGCTGTCCAGCTCGTTGATGGCGTAAACCCACCGGCCGCTCGGGTGGATATCCAGGTGCCGGGGCCCGGCGCCGTCCCGGACCGCCGCCCAGGGCGTTGTGTGGGGCAGCAGCTTCCCGCGTTCCCCATCGAAGCGGTAGACCAGAATCTTGTCCAGGCCGAGATCGCACACGAAGACGAAGCTGCCGGTGGGATCGAAGGTGATGGAATGGGCGTGCGGCCCCTGCTGGCGTTGGGCGTCGACGCTGGCCCCGACATGTTGGAGGACGTCGCTCGCCGCGCCGAGCCGTCCGTCATCGCCGACCGGCAATACGGCGACGCTCCCCGTCTGGTAGTTCGCGACCACCAGCGCGCCGCCATCGCCGGTCAGCGCGAGGTGGCACGGCGCGCCGCCATGCGACGGTTGTCGGTTCAGGAAGGCCAGATTGCCGCTCGGCGCGTCGATGGCATAGGCGCTGACCGCCCCGCCGTCGGGCGTGTACACCTCATTGACCGTGAAGAGGAATCGCCCGGACGGGTGGAGCACGAGATACGACGGGTTAACCATCGGCGCGCTGACGGCGACCTGGCGCATCGCGCCGTTAGCCGGGTTCAGCCGCAGGATATGGATGCCGGCCGCCTTGCCGTCGACGAAGCTTTCGCGCGTGGTGTAGGTCCCGACGTAGACCAACATGTCGTCGGGTCCCGGGCTGCTCATCCTCACCCCTTCTACAAACCGGCTGGCCGTACAGGCGACCGGACGTACGAGCGCATTATATGCCTGCCAGGTCAGGAGCAGCCTAGGCACGTAGGGGTGTGCCGCAACCCCCCGCCGTTCCCGTCGATGACGCCCGGCCACCCAGGTCGACCACGACGTAGCGGCCCTCGGCGGCGACCGGGTAGGTCTCGGCCACGTAGGGGCCGCGCACCAGGCCGGGGGCGGGCGCGGCCGGATCGGCAGCCTCGCGGAGGGCGCTACCTGGCTCCAGCGCCACGCCGTAGGTCCGCACGCGCAGGCGCTCGGGTGCGCACCAGGAGGCCCCGGTGCGCAGGTCGAACTCCCAGCCGTGCCAGGGGCAGGTCAGGATCTCGCCTTCGCGGCTGGTCCGGTACTCGCCCGGCACCGTGGCCTCCAGCGCGCCCCACAACTCGCCGGTGCAGAGCGGCCCGGCCTGGTGCGGGCAGCGGTTGAGCAGCGCGAAATACTCGCCGTTGACGAAAAAGACGCCGATCGAGCGGCCCCCCAACTCGACGATCTTCCGGCCGCCATCCGGAATTTCGCCGGCCTCCGCGACGACGTACCTGGTCACGATCCCGCAGCGCTCCCGCTCAGACCGTAGAGGGCCGCCGCGTTGTCGAAGTAGATCTTGCGCTGCAGCTCGGACGACAGCTGGACCGGGAAGGCCTCGTCCGGATCATCGGCATCCCAGTGCGGATAGTCGCTGGCAAACAAGAGGTGGTCGACCATGTCGCCGAGCTGGTCCAGGATGTCCAGGAAGGCGCGCGGCCGGTGCGGCTCCTCCATCGGCTGGGTCGTCACGTA
>JAICXR010000474.1 GCA_025980355.1 Chloroflexota bacterium
CCGCCATCGACATCGCACTGTGGGACATCCAGGGCAAGCGCTTCGGCGTGCCGGTGTATCAACTGCTGGGCGGGCTGGTGCGCGACCGCGTCGTGTGCTATCCGCACAACGGCGGGCGCACGCCGGAAGAGCTGGCGGAGAATTGCCGCCGGACGGTGGCGGAAGGCTGGAAGTTCGTGCGCTGGGGGCTGTCCGACCATACCGACGTGCTGGAGCCGAGCCGGGCGGTGCGGCGCGCCCTGGCGGAATTCGAGGCGGTCCGGGCGGCGGTGGGCGACGACATTGAGATCTGTTTCGATGTTCACACCCGGCTGGACCCGCTCGACGCTATCCGCCTTTGCCGCGAAGTCGAGCGCTTCCATCCCTTCTTCGTCGAAGACCCATTGCGCTCGGAAGGGCCATATTCGCTTCGCCTGGTGCGGCAGCAGACGGCGGTGCCGCTGGCGGTCGGCGAGCAGTTCGCCAGCAAGTGGGAGTTCCGCGAGGTGATCGAGCAGGAGTTGACCGATTACGCCCGGATCGACCTCTGCATCGTCGGCGGCATCACGGAGGCGCGCAAGATCGCCGGCTGGTGCGAAACCCACTACATCAAGTTAGCCTTACATAATCCGTTGGGCCCAGTGTCGGCGGCGGCCTGCCTGCACCTCAACCTGGCCACCAGTAACTTCGCCGTGCAGGAGCAGCCCCGCAAGCCCGGCACGCTGCTGACCGACGTCGTGCCGGTGCAGATGCCCTGGGCGGACGGCTCCCTCCTGCCGCCGACGGCGCCCGGCCTAGGCGTGGAGTTCGACCGGGACGCGGCGCGGCGCAGTCCCTTCCGCATGCATGACCTGAACCGGCTACGCCGAGAGGATGGCTCCTTTACCAACTGGTGATGGAGGGCAGCCCATCACGTATAGTGGGACCGATTATCAGACGTTCGCGTCCGTAGCGTACAAGGAGAGCCTTTCCGTGATGTCCACCACGCGCCTGCCCCGGCGGACTGTACTCGGCGCCCTCGCCACCCTGGCCCTGACCGCCTGCGGCGGTTCCGTCAGCGGCAGCGCCGGATCGACCTCGGCGGCGGCCACGGCCGCCCTGACGACCTCCGCGGCAACCACTGCCCCCGCTACCGCCAGTAGCAGCGCCGCCACGACGACCGCGGTCACGACCAGCGCCGCGTCGACAGCGAGCTCGGCGTCCGCCAGCACGTCGGCATCGACGGCGGCGACGAGCAGCGCCGTCACCACGAGCGCCGTAGCGTCAACGACGGCCGCGACCAGCGCATCGACCAGCGCCGCCGCTTCCACCGCCGCGGCGGCCGCTTCAGGCACGAGCATCAAGATTGGCGCGGTCTACACCACCACCGGCGCGAACGCCGCCTATGGCCTGAGTCAGACGAACGCCACGAAGCTGGCGGTGGACGACCTGAATAAGGCCGGCGGGATTAGCGGCGCTCCCTTGGAAGTGCTGTATCAGGACGACGCCGGCGACGCCAAGCAGGCCTTGACGGTGTATCAGACGCTGATCCAGAGCGACAAGGTCCCGGCGATCATCGGCCCGACGCTGAGCTCCAGCGCCGTGTCGGCCGACCCGATCGCCCAGCAAGCGAAAGTCGCTGTCCTGGCCGTCTCCAACACCGGCGACGGCGTGGTGACGATCGGCGACTTCATTTTCCGCGACTCGCTCTCGGAGGCGCAGGTGCTGCCGGTCACGGTCAAAACGGTGGTCGATAAGCTGAAGGTAACCAAGGCGGCGATCATCTACGGCAACGACAACGCCTTCACGGTGTCCGGCTACAAGGCGATGAAGGATGCCTTGACGAAGAACAATGTCCAGATCCTGACCGAAGAAACGTTCGCCAGTGGGGATGTGGACTTCAGCGCCCAGTTGACCAAGATCAAGGGTGCCAATCCGCAGGCGATCTTCGTGTCGGCGCTGCTGCCGGAGGCGACGCGCATCCTGGACACGACGCGCAATAAGCTGCAGATCCCGGACACGATCCATATCGTCGGCGGCAACGGCTTGAACACGCCGCAGTTGATCAAGAACGTCGGCAAGGCGGCGGAAGGCGTGATCGTCGGCGCGGCCTGGAACATCGCCAGCGAGAATCCGTTGAGCAAGGCCTTCGTGACGGCCTACAAGGCGAAGTACAACGCCGATCCCGACCAGTTCGCCGCCCAGGCCTACGCCGGCGTCACCATCATGGCCGACGCCCTGAAGCGGGCCGGCGCCAACCCGACCGGCGACGCTATCCGCCAAGCCCTGACGACCAGCAAACTGCCGACGGTGCTGGGCGACTTTTCGTTCCTCAGCAGTCGCGACGCCAACCAGGCGCCGGTGATCCAGATCATCCAGAACGGGACGTTCGCAATCTTCTCGTAGGGCGGGGCAATACGGGCAATGCTTCCCACAGAGCTGTCGCAGCAGATCGCCAACGGCATCTTCCAGGGCGCGATCTACGCCCTGTTTGCCGTCGGCTATGCCCTGATCTTCGGCGTCCTGGACGTACTCAACCTCGCCCACGCCGCCATCTTCATGTGGGGCGCCCTGGTGGCCTGGTGGCTCATGGCGGTCGTGCAGTTGCCGTTGCCGGCGGCCCTGCTCCTTGCGGCGCTGGTTGCCGGGCTGCTTGGGATTGTGCTGGACCGGCTGGCCTTCGCGCCGCTGCGGCGGCGGAACGCTCCCCACCTGAGCCCGTTGATCTCCAGTCTGGCCATGGCGACGATCCTACAAGGGCTGGCCTTCGGCTTCTTCGGCGCCGACGTCCACACCTACCCGGCGACGGCCCTCTCCTCCGGCGTC
>JAICXR010000436.1 GCA_025980355.1 Chloroflexota bacterium
CTGCCGGTGCTGCCGATGCTCAGCACGCTGCCGGCGCTGCCGATACTCAAGATGCTGACGAAGCTGGCGAAGCTGCCGACACTGAAGGCGCTCAGCAGACTGCCGTAGCTCGCAATGCTCTTGCCCGATAGGCCCGATTTCACCAACGCTCCGAGCTTCTCGCCCGACAACTGCATCTCTACCTCCTCTGGTACGGCGGTTGCGACCCGGCATGCAGTAGGATACGGCACGGCGGCGACGGAACCGGGCCACCGTGACCGGGGGGAGTGTGCATGGCGCCATCTGCGCAGCGTGTCGTTCAGTCGCGGCAGGTGTACGCCGGGCGCGTCGTCGCCTTGCGTGTGGATACGCTGGCGCTGCCCGACGGCAAGTTGCTGCAGCGCGAAGTGGTCGAGCATCGCGGCGCGGTGGCGATGGTTGTGCTGGACGAGCAGGACCGGGTGTTGTTGGTACGCCAATACCGGCCGGCCGTTGACGGAGAGCTGCTGGAGATCCCCGCCGGGACGATCGAGCCGGGCGAGGCCCCAGACGCCTGTGCCCGGCGTGAACTGGCCGAGGAACTCAGCCTGGCCGCATCCCGCTGGACGCCCCTGGCCCAATGCTACTCCAGCCCCGGCTTCTGCACCGAACTGCTCCACCTCTACCTGGCCGAAGGGCTGACGCCGGCCCAGGGTCAGGCCGACGAGGATGAAGCGATCACGATCGAATGCCTGCCGCTGGCGGATGTACCAGCGCGCATCGCCGATGGGACGATTCGCGATGCGAAGTCGATAGCGGGCCTGATGCTCGTCGCCCAGGCCCGGGCACTACCATAGGAAGAAGGCGGATGCGCACACTGACGCTCAGCGTATTGGACCAATCGCCGGTGCGGGACGGGGGGACGGCGGCGCAGGCGCTCCGCGAGACGGTGGCGCTCGCCCAGGCGGCGGAGCGTCTGGGCTACCGCCGCTTCTGGGTGGCGGAGCACCACAATTCCGCGATGTTCGCCGGCACGGCGCCGGAAATCCTGATCGGCCAGATCGCCGCCAACACCACCGCCATCCGCGTCGGCAGCGGCGGCGTGATGCTGTCCCACTATTCCGCCCTGAAAGTGGCCGAGACCTTTCGCATCCTGGCCGCCTTTTATCCGGGCCGCATCGACCTCGGCCTCGGGCGGGCGCCGGGCAGCGACCCACGGACTGCCGTGGCGCTCGCCCACCCCAAGGCCGTGGCCGATATCCAGGAGTTCCCGGGTCAGGTGACCGACCTGCTCGGCTTTCTGTACGACCGGTTGCCGCAGGAGCACCGCTTCACCGGCATCGAAGCGCAACCGGGTGACGACGTACCCGGTTTGCCGGAGGTGTGGCTACTCGGATCGAGCGACTACAGTGCCCGCCTGGCGGCCAGCCTGGGCCTGCCCTTCGCCTTCGCCGACTTCTTCGGCACGGCCGGGGACTACGGTCCGCAGGTCGCCGACCTCTATCGCCGCCAGTTCCGGCCCTCCGAGTTCCTGCGGGAGCCAAAATGCAGCGTCGCGCTCCACGTCGTCTGCGCCGACACGACGGAGCGGGCGCAGCAGATCAGCGCCAGCATGCGCCTCATGATCGGGCGCATCCGCAGCGGCGGTCCTCGCCGGCCGCTGTCCTCGCCGGAGGAGGCGGCGAAGGAGCTGGCGGCGCTCGCCGACCGTTCGCTAATAGCGAGCTTCACCAGGCACTATATCCAAGGCGATCCCGACACCGTCCGCGCCGGTCTGCAGGCGGCCGCCGAACGCTACGGCACCGACGACCTGATCATCGCGACCAACGCCTTCGCCTTCGCCGACCGGTTGCGCTCCTACGAGCTGGTCGCGGAGCTATAAATAGCCGAGCGCGACATCGACCGGGATTCCTAGTCCGGGCAGCATCGGCGACGGGAGCGTTCCACCGCGACCGGCGGTAATGACCGTCCGGTATTGGCCGTCACGCGGCTCGGTGTGCCGCTCCAATAGCTCACCGACGAGATCGACCAGGGACACCTCCGGAATGCCGGAGGCTGCATAGAGGGGCAGCTTGGTACCCATATCGAAGTCGAGCGACGACTCGGCCACTTCGATCAGCAGAATCACATCAGCAGGCACCGGATGCACCACGCGGTAGTTCCCGGCGCGGACGGCGGCGATATCCGGCTCCGGTTCGGTGCGGTCGTTCAGGCGAACGGGATTTTGACTCCTGACTTCGACCGAATCGCCGACAGCCGGCGGTGGCGACGGCTCGGCACGCATTTCCGGCCATTACTGGCGACTCGGCGCGACCTGGCGCCGGCGGGCCTGGAAACGCGCCGGCGGCTGGCGAAGTGGGCAGCGATTTCGCCGTTGATCGGGCTGGTTGCCGGCGTCGGCGCGATCGTCTTCTACTCTGCCATTCGCATCGCCGCCGCCGGGTTGCTCGGCGGCGGTGCCGGTTATCGCCCGCCATTGCCCGCCGGCGAGGGGGTAACGGTCACCATGCCGATCGGCCATCCCTGGCTCGTCATCCTGGTTCTGGTGCTCGGCGGGCTGCTCTCCGGGTTGCTGGTGTTCTTGCTGGCGCCGGAGGCGGAGGGGCACGGCACCGACGCCGCCATCGCCGCTTTCCATCGTGGCACGCCGGTGCGGGCCGGCAGTCCGCTGGTGGGCAAGACGTTGCGCGACTTGCAACTGCCCGGCGGCAGCCTGGTGGTGGCGGTGCAACGCGGCAGGGACACCTTGATTCCCCATGGCAATACGCGCTTGCAGGCCGGCGACGTGCTCACCCTGGCCGTGCAACGCGACTTCGAAGCGGAAGTGCGCCGAGTGCTGGCGGCAACGGCGGGAGCGTAGGGAGGCGCACATGTCGCTCAAGCGGCAGGCTCGGATTGGCAAGCACGCTAAATGGTGGGTCCGACCAGTTCCGCACGGGTTGTCCGCCCACTGAAGTGGGGGGCAATGGTTGCGAAGTCCGCCTGCGCGGACTGGGGTCAGCCGGCTTTGAGCCGGCTTGGTTGTGTTAGCCTGCCGGTTCAGCGGCTGGTGGGCGTGCCGCCCAAGCGGCATGGCGGTAAGCAATGTTACAGACAGATCGCCCGGCAGGGGACATGCTCACGGTGTTGCCGCTTGGGGTAGGGCGGCGCCGAACGATGGCGGGTGAGGGCGCGTGGATCGATCATTCCAGGCTGTCGTCATCGGCGCCGGGAGC
>JAICXR010000482.1 GCA_025980355.1 Chloroflexota bacterium
ATCGGCAAGACGCCCAAGGAAGTCGAGGAGATGGACTACGAGGCATTCATCGATCAGATGGGCCGTGAAGTCGTCGTCTCCCGCGCCCGCTGCGCCACCCTCGGCCTCGGCACCCTGAAGGCGGCGGCGGACCAGTATTTGAAGGAGAAGCGCGCCGCGGACGGGGCTTAGTGGCGCATCTACGGCAACGCCGCCTGGCGAATTTATTCGCCAGGCGTCCCTCGGAACGAGCGACGGACGTGACAGGTGAACCTCCTCAGCCCCGTCCCCGCTCGAACCGCTCCCGCACCCGTTCCAGCGTTGGGATGGCGCTCGTACCGGGGCCCTCGACGCAAAAGGAGGCGACGCAGTTCGCCCAGTCCGCCGCCAGGCAGGGGTCATTCGTTTCCGCGTAGCGCAGGAAGAACGCGCTGGCGAAGACGTCGCCGGCGCCGGTCGGCTCGATTTCCGTCGCCGGGTAGGCCGCCACATTGCACGAGGTCCCCGCACGGTAGACGACGCAACCCTTGCTGCCGCGCGTGACGACGGCGAGGCGGGCCATCGCGACGTAGCGATCGATGAGGCGCTGGTCGTAGTTCACGTCCTGCTCGCTGAAGACCAGGGCGTCGACGCGGGCGAGCACTGCCGCGGCGTTCTCCCAGGGCACCGGGCTCACACGGCCGTCGGCATCCCAGCCGCGCAGCCAGCCCTGGGGCGTCGCGCCGATGAGGGCCTCCGGAAACTCGGCGGCGATCGCCGGGTCCAGCTCCTGGGCTAAGGGACCCAGGTGGATGACGCCAGCGCGCCGCCAGGACGGGGGAACCGTGGACGCCAGCACCTCCTCGGCGCGCGAGCGCAGGAACTGTTGGCGCGCGCCATCCTGATACCGGTTCTCGAAGATCGTCGGAGCCGGCGAGGGCGTGGTGGCGATCCGGATACCGGCGCGCCGCAATTCCTCGGCCTCACGTGGTGCGCCGGCCGTCACGATTGCCGCTCGGTAGCCAAGGCGCGCCGCCGTCAACGCGCCATACGCCGTCGTGCCGCCGAGAATGTGCCCGTTGGCCACCCGATCCAGCGCAATATGGCCGAGGACCACGTAATCGGGCACGGCCGTATCGGCCGGGACGTTGCTCCCCGGGGCGTCCGTCGTCATCGGCCGCGTGGCGAGATGACCACCTTGCGGCCGTCGCCTTCCCCGATGCTGTGGGTGGCGACGAACCGATCACCTTGCAACGTCAAGTGGACGATGCGCCGCTCGTTCGACGGCATCGGCTCCAGCGTCACCGTCTGGCGGGTACGCCGCACCCGCTCCGCGGCGCGCGCCGCGACGTCGCGCAGCGTCCGTTCCCGGCGCTGGCGGTATTCCTCGACATCGACCACGACGCGCGTCCAGCGCCCCATGCGCCGGCCGACGATGAGGTTCACCATGAACTGGAGGCTCGCCAGCGTATCGCCGTGGCGACCGATCAAAATGCCGAGGTCGTCACCGTGGACATTGAGCGTCAGCGGATAGCTGCGACTGCGCACCTCCACGTCGCCTTCGACGCGCAGCAGGTCCAGCAGCTCCATGAGGACGCCCACCGCGGTATCGACCAGCTCGTCACTCGCGACGGCCAGGGCTGCCGTCGCCTCGTCCGGCTCGTCAACCTGCTCGGTCTCCGCCAGGTCGCCCTCCAGGGACTGGACCGCCCGGCCCGGCAACGTATCCAACCCGGATGGTGGTCGCGGCGTGCCGATGGGCCGTCCACCCGCCGGCGCTTCTGCCTGGCCGTCCTCGTCCACCGGCGCCGGGGCGGGGCCACGGCGGCGACTCCCGCCCCGCTCCCGTGCCGGCCGGAAGCCGCCGCCGGCGCCCGGCACGGTTTCCGGCCCCGCGACGGCGTCAACAGGATTCACGTCCGCCTCGTCCACCTCCGCCGGAACGCTGGCCCGGAGCGTCACGACCACGCGGGCATCCTCGGCGCCGATGCCCAGGATGCCGCGACTGCCCTCCTGGAGGATGGCGATATCTACCTGCTCCCGCGTGGCATCCAGGCGGACCAGGGCGTTCTCAATAGCTTCATTGACCGTGCGACCGGTCGCTTCGACGCGATCCATAGACCTACCGTTTACTCCCCTGCTTCCTCGTCACCGGGCGCGAACGCCCACCAACCGGGGCGATCTTAGCATTGCCGGCCTGGCCCGGCCCGGTTCTCGCTTGCCCATTCCGGCCCGGCGGCGGGCCATCGCCGGCCGCCTCCTTCACGTCGGTGGGCGATGCTGGCCCCTTGGTGACCGGCCGCCCGTTGCTGCGGGCCGGCGTCGCCGGACGCCGCTCGGCGGCGCTGCCCTTCTCCTTGCGCGGCTGGCTGTCATCGGCCACCAGGGTAGGCTGGGCCATGTTCAGGTGCAGGCGGGGCGAGCCGACCCGCCGTAACCAGGGTGCCACCAGCACCAGCGAGCCGAAGCCGACGATGAAATAGGCCTGCACAATGGCGACCAGATAATTTGTGTTGTCGCCGGCGAGGTTATCGATCCAGAAGGAGCGAATGGGCTGGCTTTTGAAGTAGATTTCGGGACCAAGCTGGCCTTCGGCACTTTGCAGACGCACGCGGGCAGGTGAAGGGCTGTCGAAATCAACAAAGACAAGGTCGTTGCGGCCGTCGCCATCGACATCGACAATTTGAAGCGCCTTGGGAGTGCCGGAATATGGAATTTTTACGGGTTCGGCGAAGGTGTGGTCTTTCTTTTGAGCAAGGAAATAGACGGAG
>JAICXR010000398.1 GCA_025980355.1 Chloroflexota bacterium
CAAGGGCGTGTCGTTGACCGTCGCTCCCTGTCCCCGCACGGCGCGGAACAGCTCGTCCCGGAACGGGTCATAGACCACGCCGACCGCCAGCTCTCCCCGGTGTTCATAGGCAATGGAGACGCAACAGATCGGGTAGCCGTGGGCGAAGTTGGTGGTGCCGTCCAGCGGGTCGATGATCCAGCGGTGCGTCGGGTCGGCGCCGCCGGTGGCGCCTTCCTCCGCCAGCACGGTGTGGTCCGGGAAGCGACGCGTGATGGCGTCGACGATCAGCCGCTCCGACCGCCTGTCGTACTCCGTGACCAGGTCGACCTCGCCCTTGTAGCCGACCGTCCGCACGTCCCGAATCTTGCCGATGCCGTCGCGGAGCACCGCCCCGCCGAGGCGTGCCACTTCCACGGCCAGTGCGCATTCCGCCTCGTACATGCCGCCCCTTCTTGTCCTTCCGCCGGCCCTGAGTGTACCGGCTGCCGCCGATTCGTGGCACGGGCTGTGCACTGCCGGATGCTGATAGATTGCGCGAGCGTGCGCACCCGGAGGACCGGGCGGAAGGCGAGGAGGACGAGCATGGAAGGCGACGCGCTGCACCGGCTCCTGAGCGGTGTGGACTTTGGCGAGCACGGACTGACCCGCAACGAGCTGCGCCAGCGCGTGCCGGCTTTCCCGGAGCAGGTCTACCTGCGGCTGCCCGACAGCAAGCGCTTCCGCTCGGTCGAGGAGATTCTGGACCAGACCGGCTGGCACGCCCTGGCGCGGGCGGACGGCGAGTTTGTCGATTCCCTCGACGCGATCCCGGCGAGCGGCGCCACCACCGAAGGGGGGCCACCAGCCTGGGGGAACTCGCCGCTGGTGGAAAGTACGCCGGTGATCGGCGCGCCGGATGATGAATCGGTCACCGGAGAACCCGAGCGCCCGATGCGCGGGGGACCGGGCGGCACCGCCGAATAGCGGTAAACGTGGTCGGGGTGGAGCGATTTGAACGCTCGACCTCTGCGTCCCGAACGCAGCGCTCTAACCAAGCTGAGCTACACCCCGTGGTGACGCCCAGTATACCGGCTGCAAGGGGCAGCCTGCAAATGGCGGCGCCGCTGTCAGCTCCCATCCTCGATCCGCAACAGGGCGGCGACCTCCAGCACGCTGGTCAGGCCGGCAAATTCGTCGAGGGCCGAACGTATCGCCGCCTCGTGCGCCCGGTGCGTCACGATGACGATTTCCGCGCTGCGGCGGGCGGCGTCCACCTCCTGCTGGATGAAGGCGGCGATGCTGATCTGCAGGCGCCCCAGCACGGCGGCGATGTCGGCCAGCACGCCGGGGCGGTCGGCCACGTGCAGGCGGAGGTAATAGCGGGTGGAGACGTCCTCCATCGGCAGCACCCGCCGGGTGGGGCCGAGGGTGACTTCCGTGCGGTTGCTGATCCCTTTGCGGATATTGCGGGCGAGGTCGATGACGTCGCCCGCGATGGCGCTGGCGGTGGGGAGGCTGCCGGCCCCGCGACCGTAGAGCAGCACGCGACCGACGAGATCGCCGTCCAGTTCGACGGCGTTGTAGACGCCGTTCACACCGGCCAGGAGTTGGGCTTTGGGCACCAGTGAGGGGTGGACGCGGACCTCGATGCCCTCGGCCCGATCGTGGCCGATGGCGAGGAGCTTGATCTGGTAGCCCATCTCGGCGGCGAAGCGGAAATCGCGGGCAGTCAGCTTCGTGATACCCTCGCAGTAGATCTGGTCCGGCCGCACTTCGGAATGGAAGGCGAGCGTGGCGAGGATCGCCAGCTTGTAGACGGCGTCAAGGCCGCTGACGTCGTTGTGCGGGTCCGGCTCGGCGTAGCCGAGCGCCTGGGCCTCCCGCAGGGCCGCCGCGAAGTCTACCTGCGCCTCCGCCATGCGCGTCAGGATGTAGTTCGTGGTGCCGTTGATGATCGCCCGCACGCTGCTGATCTGGTTCGCCAGCAGGTCGCGCTTGAACGGACCGATCAGGGGCAGGCCGCCGCCGACGCTCGCTTCATAGTAGACGTCGACGTTGTGCTGGGCCGCCAGCGCCAGCAGCTCCGGCCCGTGTTTCGCCAGCACCTCCTTGTTGGCGGTGACGAGGTGTTTGCCGTTGCGCAGTGCCCGGCGCATGTAGTCGAGGGCCGGCTGTTCGCCGCCCATGGCTTCCACGATGATGGCGACGGACGGGTCGTCCAGCACCGCGCCGGGGTCGGTGGTGAGCAGCTCTGGCGGCAGATCGATACTGCGCTGCTTCCGGGGCTCGCGCACGAGCACGCGCGCCAACTGCAACTGGCAACCGAAGAGATGGGTCAGCCGGCTGGAGCGTAGTTGGATGAACTCGGCGACGCCGCCCCCGACGGTACCGAGGCCGAGCAGGCCGATGCGCAGCGCCAGGATGTCGGCGTTCACAACGGGCCCAGGGCGCGCAGGCGCTGCATCGCCTCCAGCAAGCGTTCGTCGCGCATCGTCAGCGACATGCGCACGTAGCCGTCGCCCTGAGTGCCGTAGCCGACGCCCGGCGTGACGACGACCCCGGCCCGCTCCAATAGTTCGCCGGCAAAAGACAGCGAGTCGCGTCCTGCCGGGACCGGCGCCCAGACATAGAAAGTGGCCCGTGGCGCATCCAAGGGCAAGCCCAGGGCGTGCCAGGTGTCCACGACGAGGTCGCGCCGACGGCGGTAGATGGCGAGCAGGCGGGCGATGTTCTCCTGCGGCCCGCTGAGGGCGGCGACGCCGGCCCGCTGCACGGCGCCGAAGACGCCGGAGTCGGTGTTCTCCTTGACCTTGCGCAGGGCGGCGATGATGTCGGCGTTGCCCACCGCCATGCCGATGCGCCAGCCGGTCATGTTGTAGGGCTTGGAGAGCGAGTTGAACTCCACCACCGGCGCGGCCAGCGTCCCGCCGGACAGCAGGCTGGTCGGCTGTTCGCTGAAGGTGATTTCGCTATACGGGCAGTCGTTGACGACGATCGTCTCCGTCGCCGTGGCCCAGGCTACAGTCTCCTGCCAGAACGCCGTGTTCGCCGTCGCCGTCGTCGGATTGTTGGGATAGTTCAGCCACAAGATCTTCGCGCGGCGGGCGAGGTCGGACGGGATCGCCGCATAGTCCGGCAGCCAGCCGCGCTCCGCCGACATGGGCACCCGCACCACCTGCGCGCCGGCGAAGATCGCGCTGGCGACGTAGGCGGGGTAGGCGGGATCGGGGATCAGGGCGATATCACCCGGATTGAGGTAGGCAAGCGCCAGGTGGTGGTTGCCCTCCTTGCTGCCGATGAGCGCCAGCACTTCCCGTTCCGGGTCCGCCCGGACGCCGAAGCGCCCTTGATACCAGCCGGCCACCGCCTGCCGGAACTCCGCCATGCCGCGCTCTTCGTCCGGCGGGTAGACGTGCATCGCCGGATCGTGGGCGGCCGCGCAGAGGGCGTCGATGACGTGGTCCGGCGTAGGCTGGTCAGGATCGCCGACGCCGAGGCTGATGACGTCGATCCCCCGCGCCTTCGCTTCGCGTTCCTTTTGTCGGATCTGGACGAACAGATAGGGCGGTAGTTGGGCCAGGCGTTCCGCAGTCCGTACCACGCTATTGACATCTCCTCACAGG
>JAICXR010000061.1 GCA_025980355.1 Chloroflexota bacterium
GAGCGGCGGCACCTTCGACCCGTTCGCCGACGACGTCCGCGCCTACCCGGTCACGGTCCGCGACGGCCAGGTCCTGGTCGACCTCCAACCGGCCACCGGCGACTACGTCGCCCACTGGAAAGCCCGGCTGCAGGACGGCCTAGAGCAGAACCTTTCCCTGATACTCATCAAGGCGGTGCTGGCGTTGCAGGAGGCGGGTGTGCCATCGGCCGAGGTACTCGCCATCGGCGCGCGCTTTGGCACCCAGTATCGGGAGGCCGGCTGGGGGCCGGGACTCACTATTCTCACGGCGCTGGCCAACATGTTGGATGCCCTGGCGCCGGAGGATCGGACGCTTGCCCTCTATCACGGCCTGGTCCACGTCGCCGCCGACTGCGCCGGCGCCCCGCCGCGCTTCAGCCTGGACCCGTTGCCCAATACCGTCGTCGCGATCCCGCAGTTGCGCGCCTGGTTCCGGGGCTTCGCCGAGGTGCGGGATGTCGACGGCTGCGAACGCACGCTCCTGACGGCGATCCAGCGCGGCGCCGCCCCCGCCGAACTGGCGGATATGCTGCTTTCGGCGGCCACCGACCATTTCTTCCTCTCCGGCGGTCATACCGTCGATTTCATCAACAAGGCTTGCGAGTTGCTGGACCACACCGGCTGGCAGCATGCGAAGCAGGTCTTGCCGAGCGTCTTGCGCGGCATCGCCCAGGGGCAGCGCAGCGAAGAGCAGAATGCCTGGCGGCACCCGGTCGATCTGGTGGCGCTCCTGGAGCCGGTCTTCCGGCAGTTGCCGGAGCTGATCGATCTGCAGGCAACGCCTGGCAAGTGGGACGGATTCGAGGCGCTGGTGCCGACGTTGCTGAACGCCGAGCCGGACCAGGCCGTGGCCGAACTGGTGGCCGCCTGCCGGGCCGGCGCTACGGTGGCGGAGCTGAGCCAGGCCGTGGCCTACGCTGCGGCCTTGCGCGTCGCCCGGTTCCATATCAGCAACGAGTTCGGCGACTGGATCACCGTGCTGCATACCTTCACCTACTGCAATGCCATCGACCAGGGGCTGCGACGCGCCCCCTCCGCCGAGGCGGCGCGGGGGATATTCCACGGGGCGATGAAGATTTACCTGGATCGCTTCCTGAATATGCCACCGGCCCGACTGCCCCGAGCAAACGATGTAGCCGATCTTTCGGAGCGGGCCGACACGCTGCTCGAGGAGTTCGATCACCTGCTCGACCGCGAACAGCAGGTTAATCAGGCCGGCGCCCTCGCCCATCGCTACCTGAGCCTGGGCCATGATCCCTCGGCCCTGCTGCGAGCCTTCGGCCACCTCTTGCTGCGCGAGGATGCCGAGTTCCACAGCTACCAGATGCTGGAGGCCGGCCTCCGCCAGCATGGCGCCCTGCAGGCGACCCAGCCGGCGGCCGCCCAGGCGGTGCTGATCGCCGTGGTCCGCTACCTGGCGGCGCACTCACCGACTTCCCGCGCCATGCTGCAAACGGCCCGCAGCGCCCTGCGGCTGCAGCGGGGCGAGGAGTTGTACGCCAGCGCGGATGGGGAAGAGGGGTAGGCCCTCGCCCGCGCACGGGAGAGGGCGGCGAGCCTCAGCGACCGGGTGAGGGACCTCCCTCCAAGTGCTGCGCGAACCACTCCAGGATGTACTTGAAGCGCTCCAGGCGGTGGCGGGGCTTTCCGGCGCGAGAGAGCTCGTGCGTCTCGTCGGGGAAGCGGATGAAGAGGACATCCCGGCGCAGGCGCTTGAGGGCCATATAGAGCTGTTCGGCCTGCTCCATCGGACAGCGCAGGTCGTTTTCGGAATGGATGATCAGCAGCGGCGTCGTGATGTCCTGGGCATAGGTCAACGGCGAATGCTCCAGATACCACTGCCGGTTCTCCCAGGGTAACGCCCCGCTCTCGTTGGCGGCGAACCAGGGGCCGATGTCGCTGGTACCAAAGAAGGAACTGAAGCTGTTCAGCGCCCGCTCCGAGCACGCCGCCTTGAAGCGGTTGCTGTGGCCGGCGATCCAACTGGTGAGGTAGCCGCCGTAGCTGCCGCCCATGACGCCGACGCGCTCCGGGTCGATGAAGTCGTAGTGCCGGAGCGCCTCGTCCAGGCCGGCCATCACGTCGCCGAAGTCGACGCCGCCCCAGTCGCCGATCACGGCGCGGGTGAAGGCCTCGCCGTAGCCCTGGCTGCCGCGCGGGTTGGTAGAGATAACGGCGTAGCCGGCCCCGGCGTAGACCTGGAATTCGTCGAAGAATGCGTTGCCGTACTGGCTGTGCGGCCCGCCGTGGATGTTCAGTAGCGCCGGGTACCGCCGGCCCGGCGTGTAGGCCGCCGGCTTGAGCACCCAGCAGTCCAGGTCGACGCCGTCGCGCCGATAGCGCAGCCGTTCCGGGGCGACGAGCCCCACTTCGTCGCGCCAGGCCCGGTTGCAGTCGGTCAGTTGGCGCTCGTCGCCGCCGTCGGCATCGCAGAGGAATATCTCCGGCGGGTGCGTCGGATCGCTGGCCAGGAAGGCGAAGAGCGGCGCCTGCGGACAGCCGCTCAGGGCGCCGATCTGTCGCTCCCCGGCGATCACCGTCCGCACGTCGGCGGTCGTCCCGTCATCGCGCAACAGGGCACGAAGCACGACCTCGTTCCCCTGGTCCGACGCGCCGAAGACGATCGACCGGCCGTCGCCGGACCAGAGCGGCATGCCGAACGCCGTGACCGAGCGGTCGAGCTGCGGCGTGAGGCACACGGCGACGCCGCCGTCCGTGGCGATGCGGTAGAGCCGGGCATTGCGCCCGGCTTCGTTGACCTGCCGGCTGCCCACGTAGGCGATGCTCCGGCCGTCGGGCGAGAAGGCGGGGTTGCCCGCCGGCCCGGCGGTATCCGTCACCCGGCGTGGCTCGCCGCCCTCGGCGGGGACGAGGAAAATATCGGCGGCGTTGTCGTAGTCCCGGTCGTCGTGGCGGGCCGACGCGAAGGCGATCCAGCGGCCGTCGGGCGACCAGGTAAGATCTCCGTCGGCATAATCGCCGTCCGTGATCTGGCGCGGCTCACCGCCTTCCGCCGGGATGGTGAAGATGTGCGGTCGCCTGTCGTCGACGAACCCTTCGCCGTTGGACTGGTAGCGCATCGTCCTGATGACGTGCGCTGGCTTGGATTTGCCTTTCTCCTCCTCCTCCTCCGGTTCTTCCCAGCCCCCGACGCGGGAGATGAAGGCCAGGCGGCTGCCGTCCGGCGCCCAGACCGGACCGGACACGCCCCGCTGGAGGTCGGTCAGCCGCACCGCCTCGCCGCCGTTGGCGGGCATGACGTACAACTGCGCGCCCTTTTTGGCCTCGCGGTCGGACAGGAAGGCCAGTTTTGTCCCATCCGGCGACCAGCGCGGCGCGGTGTCCCGCTTGGAACCGGCGGTGAAGCGGCGCGGTTCTCCCCCGGCGGTGTCCACTACCCAGATGTTGGAGAGGTAGGCGTCCTGCTCTTCGGAGAGGGTGGTGATGACGAAGGCGACCCGGCTGCCGTCCGGCGAGCATTGCGGCTCGCTGACGAAGCGGATGCGAGTGAGGTCGTCCGGTTGCATCGGCCGTGGTGTCGGTTCGGTCATCCTGGCGCTCCAGTGCTGGCGGTGGCTCCTGCCGAGCGAGTATACAGGTGACGCGCCAGGCCGCCAGGTTCACCGCTGGAAGACGCGCGCCTCCGGGGTGAACGCGACGTCCGGGTCCAGCGGGAAGATCGGGCGGGCGCAGGCCGTGTGGCCGAGGGAGCGCAGGTTGGCGCTGGTGGCGCCGGGGGCGTCGACGTTGATCAGGCGGGCGCACCAATCGGCGTACATATAGGGCTTGCAGTGCGGCGACTTCACAACCACCAGGTCGAACTGGCGCGGGTCCTGCCCGTGCGCCAGGTAGAGGGAGCGATCGTGCAAACCAACCGACCGGCTGGCGAGGACGAGGGTGTAGTTTTGGGCCTTCAGCACGGCGGTCGGACCGGCAAAGGATTCGCCCCCGCTGAACTCCGCGACGAAGCGCCCTTCCGCCAACAGATGGACGCGGCCTGCCATCTCGATCGGCGGGAAGCGCGCCGGGTCGAAGGCGCCGCCGACCGGCGTCCGCACCGCGTTGCCGACGCCGGCGGCGAAGCAGGCCGCCGCGGCGCGCGGGTCGATGACCGGCATGAGCGCCTGGCCCTGGTAGCCGCCATTCAGGCAGGCCCGTAACACGGCGTTGCTGTCGCCGGACGCGCCGGACGTCGTGGCGTCCGCCGCGTCCATCATCACGACCGTGCCGTTTGTCGTGGCGCTGGCGATGCGCACGGCCTCGTCCAGCGGGGTGAGGTCTTCGTGCAGCGCCTCGCGCACCGCCCAGAGCTCGTTCGCCAAGCGCAGCGCCTCCCGCGCCGAGCGATCGGGGTCCGTCGTGGTGATGACGCTGCTGGAGCGGAGCTCGGGCACATCGGTGAAGGGATTGCCGATGAACATGCCGGCGGCGAGACCGCCGGGGCTGGCCTCGATCGCCTCGCATTGCCGGATCATACCGCCGAAGAGGCCGGTCGCCGTGATCAGCTCCTTACCGCGCACCAGCGCCGGGATCTTCACCAACGCCGTCGCCGGGCGCAGCCCTTCGTCCAGGATGCGCAGGAGCAGCCGTGCAGCGCGCACCCCGGTGTCGACCATGTCCTCGTGGGGGTAGGTGTGGTAGACCGTCAGCCCGTTCACCTGCTCCAGCATGCGCTCGGTGAGGATGCCGTGCAGGTCCAACGAGACGACGATCGGGATCCGCTCGCCGACGATCTTGCGCGTTTCCGCCAGCAGATAGCCCTCCGGGTCGCCTTCGTCCTCCGCGCCCATTGCCCCGTGCAACGAAATGTAGGCGGCGTCGACCGGAGCGGCTGCGCGCACGGCGTCGAGGAACTCCCGGGCGATCCAGTGCCAGTCCGCCGCCGCCAGGGTCCCGCCAGAGCCGGCGCGCGCACTGAAGGCCGGCGCCAGTGGGAGTTCCGGCCGGCTGTCGAAGACGCTGAGCGCCCCCGCCAGCTCGCTCTGGCCGCCGCGCCGGGAGGCGACGACGTCGGGGCCATAGGCGAAGCGGAAATCCTCCTTGTGGCTCAGCGCCGGGTTAAAGGTCGAAACCTCCTGCTTGCATTCGGCGATCAGGATGCGCGTCATGCGTTCAGGCCTTCTTCAGCGCCGCGTAGTCGTCGGGCGTGTAGTCCTTCGTCGGGTCCCAGTTCGGGAAGACCCAGTCATCGCGGGAGACTTTGGCGCCTTTCGCCTGGGCCGCCTTGATCGCGCGGTCCAGCTCCTTGTTCATCCGGTCCTTGAGGTCCTGCATCGCCTTCTTCGGGTCGGTGAGCTGGCCGGTGTAGATGCCCTGCACGGTCGTCCCGAAGTCCGGCGTCACCGTTTTCCGCTCTAACGTCACCTGCACCTCGTCCGGGTTGCGGACAAGCGGACTCGGCCCCAGGTGCATCTGCTTGTCGAAAATGGCGAAGGCCTGGTCCAGCTTGGGGTCGTCCGGGATCTGCTTGATGGCCTGCGGGAAGACGGGCGGGTTGGCGCCGCCGACCAGCTTCGCCCAGACCACTTGTCCCGCCTCCGACCCCACGTAGGAGAAGAGGTCGCCGACGACGGCCTTGTTCGGCGTCTTGGCGAACACGTAGTAGTGCTCGCCGTCGCCCGGGTAGTAGTTGACGGCCAGCGTGGTGCCGCTGTCGGGCACCGGCATGCTGGCGACGCCGAAATGGAAGTCGGGATTCTGCTGCTCCCAGATAGGCAGGTTGAAGACGCCCTGGAGGATCATGCCGGCGGCCCCGGCGGCGATCCGGCTACGCGCCGTCGGCGCGTCGATCGACGTCGAGCCGGGGAACATGCTGCCGTCGGACTTGAGGGCCAGGAGCAGGTCGATGACGCCCAGGTACTGGTCCGACGTGTAGTTGTAGTCGCCGGTCTTCCAGTTGAACTCCCCGCCGGCCGCGCCGGCCAGCGCCCCCAAGTCGTTGACGAAGCCGGACCAACTGCTGGTCTGGCTGCCGCCGATGATGACGCCGTAGTATTTGCCCTGGCCTTGCTCGGTGATCTTCTTGGCGGCGGCCCGGAAGTCCGACCAGGTCATGGCCTTGCCGGCAGGGTCGTAGCCGGCCTTTTGCATGTAGTCGGCGTTGTAGAGGTTGAGCGTGGTGCGCTTGGGGGAGGTGGTCTGCATCGCATAGGTCTTGCCGTTGAAGATGTCGATCCCGGGCAAGAAGCTGTTGGGCGGGAAGGCCTTCTGCCAGGCCGTGAAATTGGGGACGATGTCTTCGAGCGGCGCCAGCCAGCCCTGGGCGACCGCCTCGCCGGGCGGGACGTTCTGCGGCAACTGGAAGACGTCCGGGGCGTTCCCGTTCTGGACGCCAAGCGGAACGATATTGCCGATGACGTTCCAGCTCAACGGCTGGTAGGCGACGGTGATGTTGGGATGTTTGGCGTGGTAGGCGGGGGCCAGCGCATTGAAGTAGGGCGCCTTAGCGCCGCCGCTGTCGATCCATTGGACGGTGACCGGCTTGGTCGGCAATTGCGCCCCGCTGTCCGGGAACTGAAACAGCTTCTCCGCCGCGGCGAGGTCCGCCGCCTGCACGTTGACGCCGGCGGCGCCGGCCGCCGCCGACGTCGCCGGTGCGGCGCTCTTCGACGTCGCCGCCGTGGTCGCGGCGGGCACCGATGAGGCGGTAGATGTGCCGCTGCTTGCGGCAGCCGTGCTGGCGGCGGCCGTGCTGCCGGCGGTTGGGGTCGTGCTCCCGCAGGCGGCCAAGAGGCTCGCCATGCCTGCCCCGGTCAGCAGACCGACGACCCGCCGCCGCGACCACAGCCGTACGGGTAGCCCGGCGGCCGGTTCCGGCGTCATCGAAGCGCACATCGCCAACTCCTTTCCGAGCAAGTCCGATATGGGCATTTTCACAATGCTAGCACGAACAGGGCCGTCACTTCGGTACAATAAAGCAAGATGCGATGCGGGTTGTCGCGGCGTGAACGTTCGGTGGCGTGGTGGTTCGTCGGAATCGCCGCGCCAGCTCTCAGCGATGGTGGCCAGGCGGACGACATTCGCCCGGCAGGAAGCGGCGAGGGAGTGCACTGATGGCAGCCGGGCACGACCACGGCCATAGCATGACCGGGGCCAGGCTGCGCACGGCCTTCCTCTTGACGGCGGTCATCCTGCTGGTGGAAGCCACCGCCGGGATCTTTGCCCACTCGCTCGCCCTCCTCTCCGACGCCGGCCATGTCCTGACCGACATCTTCGCCCTCAGCCTTGCCTGGTTCGCCACCGTCCAGGCGGAGCGCCCCGCCGATGCCCGCAAGACCTACGGCTACCACCGCACCGGCATCCTGACGGCGCTGCTCAACGCCGCGACCCTCCTGGTCATCGTCGTGGTCATCGCCTTCGAGGCGATCCGGCGCTTCCAGCACCCGCAAGCGGTGACGCCCTGGTTGATGTTCGTCTCGGCCGGCATCGGCATCGCCCTGAACCTGTACATCGGGCTGGGCCTGCGCCAGGAGAGCGGCAGCAATGTCAATGTGCGCGCCGCCATGCTGCACGTCTTCGGCGATGTCGGCGCCTCCGTCGGCGTCGTCGTTGCCGGCGTCGTCATCGCCCTGACCGGCTGGTATCCGGTCGACCCGCTGCTCTCCCTGGCCATCGCCGCGCTGATCGCCGTCGGGGCCTGGAATATCCTGAGGGAGACCGTCGACATCCTGATGGAGGCGACGCCGCGGGACCTGAACGTGGCGCAGCTCGTCCGCGACCTGGTGCGGGTGCCGGAGGTGGAGGATGTCCACGATCTGCATGTCTGGTCGATCGCCGGCGGGATGCGGGTGCTGTCCGCCCACGTCCAGGTGCGCGACGATTGCCACCTGAGCGCCTGCGACGCCCTGCAAGCGCGTCTCAACGGACTGCTCCAAGAGCGCTACCAGATTGGCCACACGACGTTGCAGTTCGAATGCGCCGCCTGCGATCCCAACCCGCTGTACTGTGCCCTGAACGGATCCGCCGACGGCGGGCCGGGCCACGAGCACGGTGACCATGTGCATGCGCACGGGCTCCATGGCCATCCGCACGGTGATCAGGACGAGCATATCCGCGCCGATCGGCAGGGCGGCCCGGCGGGTAATGGGGCGGCGATCGACCGTCAGGAAAGGGCGTCAAGAGGAGACAACCGCTGATGGCCGTCCCACTGACACCGGCCGGAACGCGGGTCGGCCCGGTTCGCGCCGGCGTCCGGGTCGAGGCGATCACGATCGTCTGGATGGTGGTCGAGGCGGCGGTGGCGATCGGCGCGGGCGTACTGGCGCGCAGCGTCCTGCTGACGGCGTTCGGCCTCGACAGCGTCATCGAACTGGTCAGCGGCAGCGTCCTGCTCTGGCGGCTGCTGGTGGAGGCGGCCGGGAGGTCGGTGGAGCGCGTGGAACGGGCGGAGCGCGCCGCCGCCTGGGTCACCGGCATCGGGCTGGCGCTGCTCTGTGTCTACGTCGTGGCGCTGGCGGCGTTGGCGGTCGTCACCCGAACCAGGCCGGAGCCATCGTCTGTGGGGATCGGTCTGGCCATCGTCGCCGTCGTCGGGATGCCGCTGCTGGCCCGGGCCAAGCGCCGGATCGCCGCGCTGATCGGCAGCGCGGCCTTGCGCGGCGATGCCGCCTGCTCGATCACCTGCGCCTATATGGCAGGCGCCCTCCTCGCGGGCTTGCTGCTCAACGCCCTGTTCGGCTGGTGGTGGGCGGACAGCCTGGCGGCGCTGGCCCTGGTCTACTGGCTGGCCCAGGAAGCGCGCGAAGCGCTCGCCGCGGCCCGCGCCGGACATGGCGGCTGCGGCTGCGGTTGCAGCGACGACCACGGCGGGAGCTAGAATACTCGCGGCGCCCCACTCGGGATGGGGCCGCAGACCATATGCCGTCGGCCGGCACCGTGCCGGCCATCCTGGCGTTTCCCAGGAGGTGCCGTCGGCGAGGGTAGGGAGAGGATCATCGACGTGGTGGCGAAGACATTGCTGGGCGAGATGACGCGCGAGCAGGTGCGGGTGGCCGCGCCGGAGACGACCCTGGTGATCCCGGTGGCGGCGGTCGAGCAGCACGGCCCCGACCTGCCGGTGACCGTCGACGTGATCGCCTGCGAGACGGTCGCCCACCGGGCGGCGGTGACGGCCGGGCAGACGGTCTCCCTGACGGTGGCGCCGATCGTCGCCTACGGCTATTCGCCCCACCACTTCCCCTACGCCGGCGTCTTCTCGCTACGGGCGGAGACGCTGCTGGCGGTGCTGCGCGAGCTGGGCGACTCCGCCTTCCGTTCCGGCTTCCGGCGCATCTTCTTCCTCAACGGCCACGGCGGCAACGACGAGCTCGTGCGCCTGGCGGCGCGCGAGGTCAGCAACACCCACGCCTGCCTGGCCGGCGCGGCGTCCTACTGGAGCCTGGCCATGCCGGCGCTGAAGGAGTTGGCGGCGGTCAGGGGCTGGCGCATCCCCGGCCACGCCGGCGACTTCGAGGCCTCGCTGATCCGCGCCGTCCGGCCCGACCTCGTCGACCCGACGCATCCCGCCCCGAGCACGGGGCGGTCGTCCGTGCCCATCCCGGACACCAACGTCGCCATGTTCGTGCAGCGCGACCGCAGCATGGAACGCATCGACGGGTATACCGACCGCTCCGAGCGGACATCCGGCGAGATCGGGCAGACGCTGCTCGACGTCGTGCAGGTGGAGGTGGCGAAGGCGCTGGTCCAGTTCCACCAGTCCCTGCAGCAAGGAGGCTGAGAAGGCGCCGGGCAATCGGACAGGGCCCAGGGCGGCGCTCGCCAGCGCCGAGTTCGTCGGCGCAGTTGCCGATGCGGATGGTCACGTGTATGATCATTACTGCACGTCCTAAGGCCGGGTGGTGAGGATGCACCGCCCGGTAGCGGTCTATTGCCTTTACCAATCGACCCGAAGTGAGGGGTGTGGGATAAGGAGGACAGCCTAGCGGGTGTCGACAGCTCGCCGCTCCGTCACATAGGTAGATAAGCCTGAAAAGCGAGACAGTATTAGGAGGTATCCCCATGCGTCCCGAACCGACCGCAACACCCGATCCGGTGTCCTCGCCCGCGGTTTCCCGGCGAACCCTGCTCCGTCTGTCCGGTGTGCTCATCGCCGGTGTGACGGCCACGGGCCTTGCCGCCTGCGGCGCCGCGGCGACGACCAGCGTCACGACCAGCGCGGCGACGACGTCGCAGCCAGCGAGCAGCGCCGCCAGCAACGCCACGGCGAGTAGCGCCGCCGCAACCAGCGCCGCGGCGACAACGGCCAAGGCATCGCCGAGCAGCTCGGCCAGCGCCTCCGCGCCGCCCGTCGCGCTGGTCGTAAACGGCATCCTTTACTGGTATTGGGGCGCCGGCTACGTGCCGGGTTTCCACAAGCTGGCAGCCGATTTCAACAAGTCGCAACAGAACGTCGTCGTGACCGACGAGCAGCCGGCGGCCCAGCCCGACTACTGGAACAAGATCATCACCCTCCAGGCCGGCGGTCAGGGTCCCGATGTCTTCGAGATCAACAATTCCAGCTACGTGAACTGGGCCCACAACGGCAGCCTGACCGACGTCACCTCCTATGTCAACCAGGACAAGACGGTCTCCGCCGCGATGAAGGACACCTATCAGTCGCTGGTGGATTGGTACACCTACAAGGGCAAGCTGATGGGCCTGCCCTGGGACTTCAGCGCCGGGACCGTCAACTACAACCTGGACCACTTCAAGGCCGCCGGGCTCACCCCGATCAACGACCTCGGCAAAAAGTGGGACTGGAACATGATGAAGGAGTATGCCACCAAGCTCACCCAGTCCAACGGCCCGACGACGACCCGCAGCGGCATGTGGGTGCACAACAGCACGGAGAACGGCTGGTACTCCTTCTGTGCCGCCAACGGCGCCAGCTTCTTCAATGCGACGCTCGATCAATGCACCATCGCCTCGGCCGAAGCCATCGCCGGCCTGGACTTCCTGTTGGGGATGATCAAGACGGGCATCTCGGCAACCCCCACCTTCCAGAGCGCCGCGAACAAGGTTGTGCCCTCCGGCGGCACCCCCTTCACCGACGGCGCGACCTCCATGGATCTCGAGGGCGACTGGAACTTCACCACCTACGAGCAGGTCAAGGGCTTCACGAACTGGGATTCCGGCATCTTCCCCTACTCGCCAACGTCGGGGAAGACGATCAATACCTCGAACCTGCGCGGCATCGTGCTGAACACGGTCTCCAAGAAGAAGGACCTGGCCTGGCAGTGGATGAGCTACCTGAAATCCAACGCGGTGCAGGATCAGGTCCCGTTGCTCTTCGGCGAAATCCCTTCCACGAAGACCTCGGCGGAAACGAACTACCTTGACCCGTCCAAGGGTGGCCCGCCGCCGGGGCGGAAATTCCTGGGACCGGACCTCGATGCAACCGTGCCACTGCCGGCGAGCGACCTCTTGAACTCCACCGACTTTGGCAATTCCTATTCGCCGATCATGACGAAGGCCTTCGCCTTGCAGCTCTCCGCATCGGATGCGCTGAATCAGGTGCAGGCGGCCGTCAACGGGTTGCTCGCCGCCGCGAAGCACTGACCTACTCGGGCCGGTCGGCGGCGCGGCGCGCCGCCGACCGGCCCGCCCGCCCAAGCCCGCGCCTCCGGGCGCCGCACCGGCCCGAACAACCGTGCCGCAAGCTCAACCAAGCGCCTATGGGGACCTACCCCAAAGGCAAAAAATTTGCATCGA
>JAICXR010000259.1 GCA_025980355.1 Chloroflexota bacterium
GGACGTTGGGACCGCGCCCGTTTCGTGGGCACGGAGCTGCGGGGCAAGACGCTGGGCGTGCTTGGCCTGGGGCGGGTGGCCTCCGAGGTCGTACAGCGCGCGCGCGCCTTCGAGATGCGCATCCTGGCCTATGATCCCTTCCTGGCGCCGGAGGCGGCCGAGCGTGTCGGCGCCCGCCTGACCGACCTGGACGAGGTGTTGCGGGAGGCGGATTTCCTCACCGTGCATACCGTACTCACCGACGCGACACGGGGGATGGTCGGCGCGACGCAACTGGCCAGCATGAAGCCGACCGCCTATATCGTCAATTGCGCGCGCGGGGGCATCGTCGACGAGCAGGCGCTGCTGGCGGCGCTGCGGGCGGGGGCGATCGCCGGCGCCGCCATCGACGTCTTCGCCCACGAGCCGGCGGTCGACAATCCGCTGGTCCAGGACCCGCACGTGCTCAGCACGCCGCACCTGGGCGCCTCCACCGCCGAGGCCCAGGTCAGCGTGGCGGTCGACGTCGCCGAACAGATCGCCGCCGTCTTCCGGGGGGAGACGCCCCGCTACGCCGTCAACGTGCCGGTCTCCGGCGCGGCAACGGCGGCGGTGCGTCCGTACATCCCGGTGGCCGAACTCCTCGGGCGCCTGGTGACCCTGCTGGCCGACGGGCAACTGCGCTCGCTGGAGATCGGGTATGCCGGCGACCTGGCGGAGGAAGAGACCGGCGTGCTACGACTGGCCACGCTGGCCGGGTTGCTGGGGCCCGTGAGCGCCCATCGCGTGACCCTGGTCAACGCCGGCGAAGTGGCCCGCCAGCGCGGCCTGCGCGTGGTGGAGCGGCGGGAGCCGGACCCGCCGGACCCCTATGTGGGCCTGCTCACGGTGCGGGCGATCACGGACGGCGACGGCGTGGAGGTGGCCGGCGCGCTCTTCGGCCAGGAGCCGCAGGTCGTGCAGATCGACGGCTACACCGTGGATGTCCGCCCGAACGGCGGCTATTGGATCATCGGCCGCCACACCGATCGCCCCGGGATGATCGGCCGGATCGGCACGTTGCTGGGACAGGCCGACGTCAACATCTCCTTCATGCAGGTGGGCCGGCGGGTGGCGCGCGGCGAGGCGCTGCTGGTGTTGGCCGTGGACGAGCCGATTTCCGAGGAGGTGCACCGCCAGCTTTTGGCGGTGCCGGAACTGCATAAGGCGAAAGTCGTGCGACTGTAGAGGAGAGACGAATGCCGCTGCCGTCCATCCAGCCCGACCCGGAGATCCTCGATCACCGGCGGAGCACCGTCGAGTTCGCCACGGCGAAGCCGGACATCGCCCTGCTCCCCCTGGGGGCGACGGAACAGCACGGCGCGCACCTCCCCTGCGGGACGGACACCTTCGCCGTGGACTACCTGGCCGACGAGATCGCCCGGCGCTTGCCGGTCTGGCGTCTGCCGACCATCCCCATCACCGTCAGCCATATGCACCGCGGCTCACCGGGGAGCGTCTGGATCACCAATACGACCCTGATCGCGGTGGTGAAGGACATCGTGCTGTCGCTGCGTTCCCAGGGCGTCTCCCGGGTGGTGATCGTCAACGGCCACGGCGGCAACTTCGTGGTGCGTCCGATCATCCAGGACCTCAATCGGGATTATTTGGATGTGCACGTCATGCTGCTGGAGCCGGTGGTGCGGGAGAGCCCGTTTACCGAGCCGCCGGGGAGCATCCACGCCGGGGAGAGCGAGACGTCGCGCCTGCTGCATATTGCCCCGGCGCTCGTCCGCATGGACCGCGCGGTGAGCACGGACGTGCCGTACAGCCAGAGCTTCCTGCTCTATGCGCCGATTGCGGACCTGGAGCCATCGGGCGTGTGGGGCCACGCCGCCGACGCCACCGCCGAGAAGGGAAGGCTGTACGAGGAGCGCCTGATCGCCGCGGCCGTCGAGGCGATCCCGGCGACCTTCGCGGCCATCGACCGGATTGTCGGCCAGAGCAGCCGGTGATCGTCAGGCCGCGACGCCACACCCGCGCGCTGCCCGAGGCACTCAGCTCCCCGAAAGGTCGTTGAGCCGGCCGCGCTGGTCGGCGCCGACGAGGAGGCGGCGGATGTCGTCGGCGTAGGTCACTTCCGAGTCGTCCTGGGGAGCATAGCCGATCGCGCGGCGGGCGTTGCGGATGCTCCAGAAGGCGCGCGTGTTGTTGGAGATGCCGTAGAAGATCTGGAAGGGCACGCCGAACTCGTTCTTGATGTCGGGCGCCTCGATCGACTTGACGAGCAGTTGCTGGAAGTCCCGGTCGCTGATCCAGGCGCCGAGGTCGCGGCGGTAGCCAACGGAGTTGTCGCGGTAGCGGGCCGCCTCCAGGGTGCGTGGTGCGCCGATGCGCAACTGCACGACGTCCAGCGGCCGGCCAAGAGCGCCAGCGGCGAAGACGAAACCCATCTGTTCGTAGGCCACCTTCCCCCAGCCGTACCAGTTGGCGGAGTAGGGCGGCGACTCCGGGCTCAGCACGTCCAGCCGGCCGTCGCGCAAAGGCCCCTCGTACCAGTCGGCGGCGTGGTTGGAACTCGCCACGACGACGCGCCGCACGCCCTCTTCGTAGGCGAGGCGGTAGACCAGGTAGGCGAGGTCGACATTGCCCCGTTCCGTCGCGTAGCCGTCCAACGTCGTCCAGTCGGAGTGGACGTAGGCGCAGTGGAACACGGTGACGACGCCCCGGAACAGTTGCCGTAGGCGGTCGGACGGGTGGTAGCCGCCCTGCGCATCGGCCGCCAGGTCGTACTCGACGACACCATCGACCGCCGTGCCGTCGCGCCGCGTGGCGCGCAGATCGACCAGGGTCAGGTCATAACGCTGACGTAAAGCCGGCAGGTTGATGCCGGCGATATAGCCGGCAGCGCCGGTCACGAGCACCCGCCGCCGTGGGGTATCCGGCATCTGATGATTCCCTTCCAATTCCAGCGTGTTCCCTGCATCCTACCGTACCGTCACCTGCCCGACCGTCAGGGCGTTGCCGACCGTGGCGCCGGCGCTGTCAATTACCGGGAGCCGCTGCAACGTGTCGGGCGCGTAGAAGCCGATGCGCAGCGCATAGACGCCCGGGGCGGTGGTGGCGGGGATGGCGACCTGGTACCGGTCGAGGAAGCTTTCGCCGGGCTGCCAGGTGTGGGTCGGGTTCAGACCGTTGACGGGCGGACGGTCGTCCTGCCCGCCCAGCGTCGCGCCCCGCTCCAGATGCACGAATGCCGTGTAGTCGCCCTGCGGCACGGTCACGGCCTGCCAGCACACCGTGATGTCCAGCGTAGTACCGGCCTGGGCCGTGCTCGTGGCCCAGGAAGCGCCGCGCAGGCGCAGTTGGCCGCCGAACGTGGCGGCCGGCAAGGGCGCCGTATGGGCCAGGAAGCCGTGCGGCGTCTCAAAGAGGCGGAACTCCACGTTGCCGGCCCGCTCCGTCGCCAAGGGGAGGGCATGGCGGTCCAGCCAGATCTCCGCGGCGTGCTGCGGGTCCCAGTCAGCGGTGCGCAGGGTCCAGAACCAGATCCGGTCGTAGCGGTCGCCCAGGTCGATCATGCGGCGGTCGAGCGCGGCCGGGTCCACCGGCTTGGCCGGCGGCTCCAGCAGGACGGGGAGGACACCGCCGTCCTGCCGGTTATAGACCCATTGCAGGGTCGGGTCGGGATAGTTGGTCAGGACGAGGTCGCCGGGCCGACCGGCGTGCTGCAAGAGCTGGGCGGCCTGGCCGAACGTGAGGTTCTTCTGGGATCTGGCGTAGGCGGTGAGTGATTGCTCGCTGAGGACGCCGAGCAGCACCAACGCCGGCAGCGCGCCGAGCCACGCCCGTGGCAGGCGGGGCGCGGCGAGGGCGCCGACGGCGAGCAGCCAGGCCGGCGCCAGTACCGCCGCGTAGGCCGGCTGATAGGCGGGGTGAAGCAGTTCGAGCGCGCCGAGCCCGGCGAACGGGGCCAGCAGGGCGAGCGTCACCAGCAGGGCGGCGCGCACGGCCTCGCTACGCCCGTTGTCGGTGTCGGCAGCGCCGGCACGTCGCCAGGCCAGCGCCAGACCGGCGAGGGCCAGCAGCACCGCCGCCGCGCTGGCCGGTCCCCGCAGCGGTATCGGCGCCGTGACGCCGGCGGCGAGCGTCTGTCCGATGCTGGCGATGAGGTCCCCAAGGCCCAACGCCGCGAACGGTGGGTGGGCGGCCAGCGCCTGGCGACCATGGTACAGCAAGGGCAGGGCGAGGACGGCGATTTCCAGCGCCAGCAGTGTGGCGAGGCGAGCGAAGTGGCCTCGCCGCGTGCGTCGGTGTCGCCAGCGCGTCGCCGGTGCGTCGCCAGCGGGCGCCAGATGGTCTGGCGCCCACCAGGCGGCGACGAGCAGGGCGCCGACCAGACCGGCGACGAGGAATGTGCCATAGAAGTGGGTCAGCAGCACGCCGGCGGCGCCGCCGAGTGCCGCCCACCACGCGGCCGGTGTCGGGCGGTCCGAGCAGAGGACGGCGGCGACGCCGGCGAGGGCCAGGCCGGCAAAGCCGACCAGTTGGGCGTACATGCGGGCGTCCTGCGCCTGCCAGACGAGCAAGGGATTCACCGTGGTCAGGATCGCCGTCAGCAAGGCGGCGCGCGTGCCGAAGACCTGCCAGGCCGCCACCGCCAGCGCCGGAACGGCGAGCGTCCCGAAGAACAGGGAGAGCCCGCGCAGCGACAGGTTGGAAGGGCCGGCCAGCGCGATCATCGCGTGCAAGAGCAGATAATAGAGGGGGGGATGCGGCTCGCTTTGCCCGAGTCCCCGCCAGATCGTGCCGAGCGACTGCGCCGAGAACACGGCCGCAAAGCTTTCATCGCCGCGCAAGTCTTTCGCACCCAGGGCGGCGGCGCGCAGCAGGAAGCTCGCCAGCGTGAGCAGGACGAGCGCCGGGCGCAGCAGCGCGGCCGTATCGCGTTTAGGAAGCGCGCGGCGCACGTCGCGACCATCGCCACGACAGCAGCAGACTGCCGAGGAGCAGGAGTAGCGCCAGGGCAGCGCCGAGCGTGCCGGCGACCAGGCCCGCCGGCACGTAGCGGAGGTCGACGTCGTGCGACCCCGCGGTCAGCGCCAGGCCGTCGAAGGCGTAATCGGCGCGGAGCAGCGTCGCCGGCCGGCCATCGACGGTGGCCGTCCAGCCCGGGACGTAGGGCTGGCTGATCACCAGCAAGGCGTTGTCGGTCAGGGTTACCCGCAAATGCAGGCGTTCCGGGTCGGCGGCGAGCCACTGCTCCTGCTGACTGCTAGGCGGGGCCGGCCCGCGGATAGCCAGACCCGGCGTCGACTCCAGCACGGCAGCCGTGCCGGGTTGCTGGAGCGCCATCGTCGCCGTGAGGGCCTGGGCGGGGGTCGCCGCCACCAGGTCGCGCACGGCCCAGGCGCGCGGCAGCGGGTCGAGCATGCGGAAGATGTTGAAGCCGTCCAGTCGGGCGACTTTTTGGAAGCCGGATCCCGGGTCTTCACGGGAGAGGAGGTACTGGACGTTGAAGAGTTGCCAGACCTTGTAGCGATCCC
>JAICXR010000326.1 GCA_025980355.1 Chloroflexota bacterium
CCCGCGCCCCGCTGCGCGCCAGCGCCACCGCGAGATTGGTCGCCACTGTCGACTTGCCGACGCCGCCCTTCCCGCTGGCGATGCCGACCGTATTCCGCACGCCCGGCAACTCCGCCCGCTGCGTGCCGCCGCGGACGTTGGCCGTCATGTTGACCTCCACCGCGGCGACGCCCGGCACGGTCAGCACGGCCGCCCGCGCCGCCTCTTGCAACTGGTCGCGCACGGGGCAGGCCGGAGTGGTCAGTTCGAAGGTGAATTTCACCTGGTCGCCCTGCTCGCCGGGTGTGATGACAAGATCCTTGATCATGCCCAGGCTGACGATGTCCCGGTGCAGGTCGGGGTCCTCCACTGTCCGCAGGGCCTGCAAGACGAGCGCCTCGCGGGCGCTGGCGCCGACGGATGGAGCCGCCGTGGCCGTGCTCGAAGACGCGGGTGCCGTCGGTCGGGAACGAGAAGGGGACGGGGCTGGCGTGGCATGGCCGTTGGAAGCCGGACGCCGGAAGCCAAATATTGGCACGATCACATCTCCTGAGGTTGCGCTGTACGGGCGGTGGACCCATGCCATGCTAACACGGGCAGGATTTAGGCAATTCAGGTGGCCGGGGGATTTATCTCCTGGTTCCTGACCCCCGGCTCCCCCGCGGTCGCGGCCTCGCCTCTCGCCTCCTACGCGCCCCAGCTCATCTGGCGCCCGCCGGCCCGCTCCGCCGCCTTGCGCTGGGCGTAGCCACTGCCAGCGAAGGCAGCCAGCGGGTCGCGCGCCCCACCGAGCTCCTCGCGCACGTCGGCACACAGGCCCCGCACGTCCGTCTCATAGGCCTGTTGCAGCACCTGCATTGCCGCAACGACGTCACCTTCTTCCTGGGCCGCACGCAGGGCCGCGCGATCCACCAGTAGCGCCTTGGCGTAGGCGTGCTGGACGTTGAGGACGGAGAGCAACATCGCCGGAATCTTCGCCTCGACGTTGTGCGACTGATCCAGCATGTAGGCCACGTCCCTGCCGCCGCCATTCGCCTCCTCCGCCACCAGCTCGTTGAAGATGAGGAAGAGCTCATACGGGTTAATTGACCCGACAATGAGGTCGTCATCGCCGTATTTCCGGTTATTGAAGTGGAAACCGCCGAGCCGGCCTTCATCGAGCAATAGCGCGACGATATGCTCGACGTTTACCCCTTGGGCGTGGTGGCCGAGGTCGACCAGGACCTGCGCCTGGGGGCCGAGTTCCCGGCACACCAGGGACGCGACGCCCCAATCGGAGAGGTCGGTGTGGTAGAAGCCCGGCTCGTAGAACTTGTACTCGACCAGCATCCGCATGTCGGCGGGCATCGCCCGATAGGCCTCCGCCAGACTCTCCACCATCCAGCGCTTGCGCCGGCGGAAGTCCCCCTGACCGGGATAGTTGGTGCCGTCGGCGAACCAGAGGCTCAGCAGATGGGAGTCCGTCTGCCGGGCGATAGCAATGCAGTCCAGCAGGTGATCGACCGCCTTGCGGCGGATTGCCGGGTCGTGGTGACAGATACTGCCCAGCTTATAGTCAGCGTCCTGGAAAGCGTTCGGGTTGATGGCCCCCAGGCGCAACCCGAGGTCGGCGGCCGCCTTCTTCAACTTGCCATAATCGTCGACCTTGTCCCAGGGGATGTGCAAGGCGACGGAGGGGCAGATGCCGGTCAGGCGGTTGACTTCCGCCGCGTCTTCCAGCTTTTCGAACGGGTCCCGTGGCACCCCCGGCTGGCCGAACACGGCGAAGCGCGTCCCGGAATTGCCGAAGCCCCAGGATGGCGTCTCCACCCGCTGGGCGAGCAGCGACCGCCGGACGGCGGCGAGGTCGCCCCCGTGTGTCGCCGATGGGGATTCCGTACGCCGATCGGACGTTGTTACCATGGATCGTTCTCCTCATTCATGCCCCCTGGGTCCGCAGTCGCGGCCTCCCGTTTGAATAACTCACGTTAGGCGCTCGTGGGGGAAATATCGTCGATGCGCCAGGCGCCTCCCTCCGGGATGAGGGTCACAATTCGCATCACCGGGCCGGAGGCGTAGGTCAAGGTGATGTTCACCGTGGCGGCGCGGCCGCCGCCGCGCGAGACCGCGGCGGCCGCCTGGTAGTGCGAGTACATGTTCTGGATGCCGACAATCGAAGCGACCGAATGGCCGCTTTGGACCATTCCCTGAAGCCGCGTGCTCAGGTACTGCAAGCTGGACTTCCCCGATGGGTCTTTCTCCAGCGCCGCCAGGAAAGCCAGGGTGACGTCGGCGGCGCCGGCCACCGGTAGGCTGTTCGGTTCCGGCGTCGGCGTCTTATGCGCCGTCGGCGTCGACTCGGTGGATGTTACCGCGGACGTGGTGACGGCCGTCGTCGCCTCAGTGCTCGAAGTACTGGACGTGGTGGGAGCAGGCGCCGCGGTGGTGCCAACGGTGACCGTCTGAAAGACCGTCGACGTCACCACGACCGTCCGGGTAATGACGACGGTGCCGGTTTGCGGCGCTGCCGCCGATGCCGTGGCGGCGCTGGAGGTGACCTCGGCGTTGATCGATCCTGCCGCGCCGCAGCCGGCAAGGGCGATCGCCAGCCCCAAGGTCACCAACGCCCGCCCCATTGATCGAACTCTCATGTCGCTCCCGTCTGTGCGCCGCTCCAGGATAGCTTACCGGGGAAGGCCCAGAAAGCGGTCCCGACCCTGGACCAGAGCCGCCATCTTGCGGTCGGCCACACTGCGGGGCAGCATCCAGAAGCCGCAGTCGGGATGCACCCAGTGGACGCGCTCGATGCCCAGGATGCGCACGGCCTGGTCGATCCGGTGCGCCACCTGCGCCGGTGACTCGACGGCGTTGTCCTTGATGTCGATCACGCCGACGCCCACGGCGATCTCGGGCTTCAGGTCAAGCAGGCGCTCCAGGTCGCGGTAGCCGAAACGGGCGAACTCCAGGACCAGGTGGTCGACGTTGAGGCGGTTGAAGAACGGGATCAGGTCGCGCCAGAGGCCGCGTTGGATGGTCTGGCCGCCGTAGTTGCCGAAGCAGAGGTGGACGGCGCGCTCGCCCCGGACGGCGCTCAGGACGTGGTTGATCGGCTCGTGGGCCCAGTCCGCATCGTCGGGGTGGCCGGTCAGGTTCGCCTCGTCGAGTTGCAGGACGGCGGCGTCGATGTCGGCGACCTGGGCCCGCAGCACCTCCGCGAGGGCCATCGTGAGGGCCGGCAGGTCGTGATAGTGCTCGTCGAGCAGCGTCTTTGCCAGCATGTAGGGGGAGGTGACCGTGAATTTGAGCGGACGCGTCGTCAACGGCTTGACGAACTGCCAGGCGGCGGGGAGGTTGAGCGTCCCTTCGCCGATCGGGCCGCGCACGGCGCCGGCCGGCTGCGTCCGGAAACCCATGCCTTCCTGCGCCCGGAAAGCGGCGAGTTCGGCCCGGCTCAACGCCGGGACGATGCCGGACATCGGCCGGATGAAATACTCGATCATCCCGTTCGTCTCCGGGTGGTTCACGTCGAACCGCGACAGCTCGCCGTCGGAAATTACATCGAGGCCGGCCAGTTCCTGCGTCTTCAGCACCGTCAGCACGGCATCGCGCAACGTTGGCGTGGTCGGCAGCATCGGCAGCCAGGCCGGCATCGGGTAACTGCCGACCACCGTCGTCCGAATCCTCGGCTCGCTCATAGGGACCCCCTTCGTGTCATGTGTTGACCATTGGGGACTCAGGATACACGGTCGAGAAAGGGACCAGGCGCTGAAGCGTCTGGCTGAAACCACCCACCGCAGTGGGTACCCGAGCCCCTCCGGGGTTGCCCGATTCTCACTATGGTGCTCCAATGGAGCAGCCCCGGAGGGGCTTCGTCGTTTCAGCCAGGAGATTTATCTCCTGGCTCCGTATGCTAGCCTTTCGTGAAGACACCGGTAGCAAGCGATGGGAGGCAACGGATGGTCGATTCGGCGACTGCTCAGCGCCTTCGTGCCGCCGCGGCGCGCATCCTGGCGCAGAACCGCCGGACCGGGCACGCCGACTGGAACGATCGCGACTACGCCTATGTCGTCCCCTCGCCAAGCTCCTATCCGTTTCAGTGGTTCTGGGACTCCTGCTTCCACGCCATCGCCCTCAGCCATCTCCAGCCGGAGTGGGCCCAGCAGGAACTGGTGACGCTCCTCCACGGGGCGCAGTCGGATGGTTTCATTCCCCACCAGATCCTCTGGGAGAAGGATCGCTACCCGGAGGCGGCGGCCCGCCAATCGGAAGCGTTTGGCGACCGCTATACCAGTTCTTCCATCCAGCCGCCCGTGCTGGCGACGGCGCTGGAGCACGTGTACCGCGCGACGGGGGATGACGCCTTCCTGGCACATTGTCTGCCGCCGACCATCGCCTTCTATCATTGGCTGGCCCGGGTGCGCGACCCGGACGGCGACGGGCTCATCGCCATCATCCAGCCCGACGAGTCGGGCGTCGACGCCTCACCGAAGTTCGATCCGCTGATGCGTTTCC
>JAICXR010000498.1 GCA_025980355.1 Chloroflexota bacterium
CCATGAAGTAGGGCACGACGCTCTTGCCGGCGTAGGTCGGCATCGCCGTCACGTCCCAGCCGAATTTCACCTCGCTGGTCGCGGCGATGTTCCAGCTGCCCTGTGGGGAGATGCCGATCCGGCCGGACTGAAAGGTGGACAGTTCGGGGTTCTGCCCGGCCTCGGTCGGGGTCGGCGTCACCTTGTCGGTGAAGACCCAATCCTGGATGTATTTGAGCGCCTTGACGTTGCGCGGGTCGCTGAACTGGAACTTGGTCGGCTCGATGATCTTGTCGAAGAACGCGGTGTCCTGATCCCAGGAGAGGGTTTGCATGCCCCACCAGTTGTACATGTCGCCCAGGACCATACCCCATTGGGTCGTCCGGCTCCCGCTCTTCTTCGTCAGCCCCTTGGCCGCTTCGATGACCTGGTCCCACGTCCAGCCCGCGGCCGGCATCTGGCCGCCCGCCTTGGAGATGATGTCCTTGTTGTAATAGAGTCCCATTGTCTGGAAGTTCTCCGGCATCGCGTAGTAGTCCTTGCCGTCCAGCTTCCAGGGCTCGAAGAGCTTGACCGGGTACTTGGCGGGGTCGAAGAGGCCGGCCTTGTCGATCATTGGCTGCAGATCCAGCAAGAGGCCATTCCGATAATGGCCGTACGCCTGCACATCCCAGAAATAAATGTCGTACGGCTCGTTGGCGCTGTAGGCGAGCTGCAGCTTTTGCCAGTACTGATCGTAAGGCAGGAACTGGAGATTGATCTCGATCTTGTCCTTGTTCAGGTCATTGAACGTCTTGACCCGCTTCTTGAAGTTGCCGTCGATCGTGGGCGAGTTGGACCACATCAACGCCCGCACCTTCTGCGTGCCGTTCTGAAAATTGAGCTGGAGCCGCGAGGTCGATTTCGGCGCGGCCGATACGCCCAGGCGCGTCAGCGCGGCGGAGCCCGTCGCGGCGGCGGTGGCCTGGAGGAAACGACGACGCGAGAGGTTGGCGCCAGTCTTGGTGGACATAATCACACTCTCCTCATTTGCGAGCGTACGATGATTCCAGGTTTCAGGCCGAATAAGGCGTGTTCAGTGACGCGGGTAAGTCGAAACCTCCTTGTCCTCCTGCCCTCGGCAGGCAACGGCGCGACCACGCGAATCGAGCACGGCGGCCTCACCCCTTGAGACCCGTCGTGACGATGCTTTGCACGAAGTAGCGTTGCGCGAAGATGAAGACGAGCAGCGACGGGATCGAGGCGACGAGCGTCATCGCCATCAGCAGGTGCATCTGTGGTCCGACGTCCGGCGAGCCGTTGAAGTAGGAGAGCGCAACCGCGACCGTCTGCTTCGACTGGTCCGAAAGGTAGATCAGGGGCCCGAGGAAGTCGTTGTAGGTGCCGAAAAAGGTGAAGACGGCGACCGTTGCCAGCGCGGGCTTGGTGAGCGGGAGCATGATGCTCCACCAGATGCGATAGGAGGAGGCGCCGTCGATGCGCGCCGATTCCTCCAGCTCCTTCGGAATCGAGAGGTAGAACTGGCGCAGCATGAAGAGGAAGAATGGATTGCCGAAGAAGGCGGGCACGATGAGCGGCTTGAAGCTGTTGATCCAGCCCAGCTTGTTGAACGCGATGTAGGTCGGGACGAGGGTGACGGCGCTGGGGAGCATCATCGTCGCCAAAACGAGGAGGAAGATGAAGTCGCGGCCAGGCGCTCGCAACCGGGCGAAGCCGTAGGCGCTGAACGAGCACGAGAGCAACGTGCCCAGCATCACCAGGCTGACAATGATGCCGCTGTTCAGGGCGAACCGCCAGAAGGGGACGAGCGTCATCGCCTCCTTTACGTTGCTGATGCGCGGCGGGATCGGAATCCAGACGGGCGGATAGAGGTAGACGTCGCTCGCTTCCTTCAAGGCGGTCGTGATCATCCAGAAGAAGGGCACCATGATGATCGCCGCGCCGATGAGCAGGATGAGGAACGAGACGATCTTGATACGGACGCTGCGACTCGGTCCCCGGAATCGCGCGCGCTGGACCGATTCGGCCGGCAAGACGATCGGGCGGCCAAGCGTCTCCTCGCTCATGCGTCGGCTCCCTTCTGTGTCTCCTGGTAATGCACCCAGGCGGGCGCCGAGCGGAAGACGAGTAACGTCAGGACGAGGACGATCAGGAACATGGCCCAGGCGATCGCCGAGGCGTAGCCCATCTTCAGGAACTGGAAGGCATTGCGATAGAGATAGAGCGAGAGCAGGAGCGTGGAGTTATTCGGGCCGCCGTTGGTCATCACGAACGCCTCGGTGAAGACCTGCAACGCGCCGATGATGCCGAGCACGAGGTTGAAGAAGGTCACGTGTGACAGGAGCGGGAGCGTGATGTTCCGGAACTTGCTCCAGGTTCCTGCCCCGTCGATCTCGGCGGCCTCATACAGATCGTTCGGGATGTCCTGCAACCCGGCCAGGAAGATGATCATGCTACCGCCGGCCGACCAGAGACTCGTCGCGATCAGCGAGGGGAGCGCCCAACGCTCGTCTCCGAGCCAGGCCGGACCGTGGATGCCGACCTTTTCGAGCAACAGGTTCAGCACGCCGAAATCGGGGTTGAAGATCCAGCGCCAGAGCATGCCGATGGCGACCCCGGA
>JAICXR010000530.1 GCA_025980355.1 Chloroflexota bacterium
GACCGGTACCGGCCCGCCGCCGCTTTGCTCGGTCACGCTGTAGGCCCCCGTCAACTTGACGCCCGTCGCCGTGGCGATTGCCCCGGCCTTGCCGGCCGCCTGCTGCACCGCGGCCGTCAGCGCCTGCTCTTGGAGGGCCGTCGCGTCTTTGATGCCGAAGCGGATGCTGACGTTGTTGTTCGCCCCGGCCGTGACGGCCGCGTCCAGCACCTTGGCGGCGTCGCCGACGACCCCCACCGTCACATTGACGGAGTTATCAACCCGGTAGGCGGTGATCGTGGAACCGCCGGTGTCGTTCTTGTTCTGGGAGTAGACCGGATTTATCGAGAAATTGCCGGTCTGGATATCCTTGTCGGCGATCCCCGCCGCCTTGATGGCGGCGATCACCGCCGTCATCGTCGTGCTGTTGGCGTCGGACGCGGCCTTGGCCGTGGCGCCCTGGGTCGTGACCCCCGCCGAGACGAAGGCGACATCCGGCGCGGCCGTGGCTGTGCCCGTACCGGTGACCGTGATGCCGGCAAAGGGAACCGACGAATTGCCGGAGGGTTCGCCCTGCGCCGACGCCACCGGCGCAAACGACGCGGCGCGGCCGCGGAAGAACACGGCGCTGCCCAGCAGGGCGACCGCGACCAGGGCTGGGATGATCAGGTAGCGTAGGGATCGCATCCGTCTCCTCCGATGTTCTACTATTCCTCAAGTCACGACCGGTTCGCCGGCCCGTCGCTCGCGTTGCGCGTCAGGAATAAGACGGCGACGCGACCGAAAAGGTTCCCGTCGGTAGGATTCCGCTGCGGATAGTAAAGGAGCAAGGGGCCGTGTGGCAAGTCCGGGCCGATGCCTACCGTCAGGTGCGCAGTGCCTACCGTGCCGCCCCCTTCCGCCCCCCGGCGTTCGCCGGCCGGGTCTATCCGCGCGAGCCGGAGGCGCTGACGGCCCAACTGGAGGGCTGGCTGGCGGCGGCGCGCCGTCCCCGGACCTCGCCACCGGCCGGGGCCGACCTGAGCGCTGTCGTCTGTCCGCATATCGACTACGGGCGGGGAGCCGACGTCTATGCCGACGTCTGGTTGCCGGCCACGTCCGCCGTACAAGCGGCGGACCTCGTCCTCGTCTTCGGTACCGACCACTATGGCGGCTTCGGCAGCATCACGCCCACCTATCAGCGCTATGCCACGCCTTTGGGCGTCCTGCCCAACGACGCCACGGTCGTGGACGCCTTAGTCGCAGCCCTGGGCGAGCAAGCGGCGTTCGCCCATGAACTGAACCATTCTCAGGAGCACTCCATCGAACTCGCTGTCGTCTGGCTGCAGCACCTGCTGGCCGGGCGCAGCACACCGGTCGTGCCGATCCTCGCCGGCTCCTTCCGCCCTTTCACCCAGGGTACGGACGACGCCGCCGCCTATCCGGCCTTCGCACGCGCCGTGGCCGCGCTACAGGAAGCGACGCGGGGACGGCGCGTGCTGGTGGTGGTGGCGGCGGATCTCGCCCACGTGGGGCCGGCCTTCGGCGATCGGCAACCGTTGACCGCCGCCGCGAAACGGCGCATCGCCGTCGCCGATGCGGCGCTGCTGGCTGCCGCCTGTACGGGCAGCCCGGCAGCCTTCTTGCAACCGCTCATTGCCGAGCAGGACGCCCGACGCATCTGCGGCCTGCCGCCTTTGTACCTCGCACTCCGGTATCTGGCCGGGGCACGCGGTGCGGTCACCAGCTACCGTCAATGCCCCGCCGACGCCGACTTCGGCTCGCTGGTCTCCATCGCGGGCATGCTTCTGCACCCTGCAGACGTGACGGGCGTTGCCGGCGGCCTATGACGGCGCGTGCACGTAGCGGCCGACCATCGCCAGGAGGTCGTCCAGGTCGAACGGTTTGGCAAGGTAGCCCTCGGCCTGAATTTGCGAGGCGCGTTCCTCCGCATCCCGCGCCGCCGTCACCACGATGATCGGGGCGTGCGGCTCCGGCAGGGCGCGATAGGCGCGCGAAAACTCCCAACCGTCCATGATCGGCATGCGCATGTCGAGCAGGATGACGCTGGGGTGTTCCCGTCCGACCGTTTCCAGGGCTGACGCTCCGTCGGACGCCGTCACCACGTCGTACCCCTCGTCGCTCAGGGCAACACTGACGAACTCGCGGATGCTCTCATCGTCGTCGACGACCAGTACCGTCCCTGATGTTGCCATGTCGTCCCTTCGGTACGGTCGCCAGATGAACCGGAGCGAATCAATTCGGCGATCCATGCGGGCAACCTCTCTCGAGTTTGGTCCCCACCCCCCGGCCAGGCCACCGGCACGTCGCCATTGTAAACGATTCTGGCGAACCTCGCTCGCCGCAACGTCCCCGATCTGCCCGGAACCCGGCCGGCCGGCGGA
>JAICXR010000578.1 GCA_025980355.1 Chloroflexota bacterium
CCCGAACCGCCGCCTGCCGTCGTGAGGCCCAGAGCAGCAGGCAGAGGAAGCCGATCCCCAGTTCCGTCGGATAGTCCCAGCCGTTGAGGGCGTAGAGGCTGCCGGCGACCAGCCCGGCCAGCAGCAGCTCGCCGGCACAGGCGATCGCCGGCGATGCGGCCACCTTCGGCGCCGCCCAACGCTGCGGCAGCTTGGGTCCGGCCAGCGCCAACTGCAGGGCAAAGGCGAGGGCCGTCAGGCCGAACGCCGTCGCCATCATGTGGGCGTGGAGGTCGGCCAGCAAGAAACTGAAGTAGGGGAACTCGTTGATCGTGTCGGCGATCACCCGCGACGGCGACCACCAGTCGAACTGAAGCAGCGGCCCCGGCTTCTGCAGCAGCTCCAGGGCGCCGTCCAGGTTGCCGAGGAGCATGGCGAATGCCGCCGCGGCCAGCCCCGGCAGGATCGGGGAGACCGTCCGCCCCTCGCTCGTGCTCCGCATGGCCAGCCATAGGGTCGCCGCCACGGCAAACACCGCCGATGCGGTCAGCGCATACACCAGCGCCACACCGAGGTTGAAGCCGACGGCCGGGGCAACGCCGCTCAGGCGGATCAGCCAGGCAACGATGAAATGGCCGAAGTAGTAGTAGTTGATCGTCGCCCCGGCGAGCCAGGGGTCGTGCGGCGGCATCCAGGCGCTGCGGTTGATCGCGTTGATGAAGGCCATGTCCATCGGCTTTTCGGTGCCCCAGACGTCGGGAGCGTAGCTGCGTAGCACCGTCCAACCGGCGAAAGCGACGAGAAAGAGGACTTCCCCTGCCAGCCACAGCCGGCGATCGGCCGGCCTCGTCAGCGCCGGGAGGAGGTGGCGCCCGTTCCGCCAGGAGTACACCGTCACGGCCGCCGCGACGATCGCCAGCGCCAGCACGCCGCACCAGGCGCTCCCCGGGCGGTAGGGCAGCACGTGGACGCTGGCCAGCAGCCACACCGGGTAGGTTGCCAGCAGAAGGCCCAGGGGCCGGGCCAGCGTCAGCCCACCGCCCGGCAGCCGGCGAAAGAAGGCCCCGGCGACGGGCAACGCCAGCAGCCCGACGAGCTCAGCCAGCAGCCAGAAGCGTAGCGCGTCGGTCACGTCGCCCCCCGCACCCGGAAAATTTCCACACCATCGTTGTCGTAGATGCGGTCCAGCGACGTGCCGACCATCGCGTCGAATTTGGCGAGGCCCGCGCCCGCCGGTGCTCCGGCCGTCGCCGTGCCATAGGTGTCGCGCTCTAACTTGCCCACGTAGATCAGACCGACGTGGTACTGGCGCAACAACTGCAACGCGACGGCGGGGTCCGGTGTCGTGTAGATCGTCGTCACGGCGTCCTGGCGCACGGGGATCAGCGCCGGGTCGTGGAACTGGCTGGTGTGGTAGGACCAGCCTAACAGGGTGGGTAGACCGGTGAACCAGGAGACGCGCCCGAACCAGGTGTAGTCGTCCTTGCTCGCCTCCAGCAGCACCGGCGTGCCGGCGATGTTGTTTTGCAACCAGGTGATTGCCGCATAGTCGTCAGGGTAGTTGAAGCGCATGAAGGCCATGCCGTCCAGCGAGGGCGTGGGCGTGTTGACCGGCCAGCGATCGGTCACCCGCGCCGGCGGCGCCATGAGCGGATAGACGGCGGCGCACAGGCCCAACACCAGTAATGCGGCCCACCACCAGCCCGGTAACAGGCGCCCCCAATGATGGGAAAGCAGGGATCGGGCGCCGCCGACGCGCCCGTTCGTTGCCATCGTCTGCGCTCCCGCCGCCCGTGCTCCCGCCAGTGGCGTCGGCGCGAGCGCCGTCGC
>JAICXR010000093.1 GCA_025980355.1 Chloroflexota bacterium
GAGGAGGGCCTGACCGACGGCTGCATCACCCATGTCGCGCATTCCGGCGACCACCTGTTCTGGAACCGGCCGCTGCCGGAACTGGCCCACTACCGGACGCCGCTCGGCGGCCTCTACCTGTGCGGCGCCGGTCAGCATCCCGGTGGCGAGGTCAGCGGCCAGCCGGGACATAACGCCGCCCAGGTGGTATTGGCGGACCTGGAGAGGGCACGCTGAAGCCGGGCAGGATCCAGACCGAACAAACGGCCTGCCGGGACGGATCAGTCCGGCAGGTTCTTGGGGACCTGCGCCTGCAGTACCGGCTTGAGGCCCTGCAGCGTCGCCGCCGCGCCGGCCTGCCCGGCGAAGACCTGGTTAATCGCCGGGGTGATGACCTTGTTGATCATGTCGGTGCTATTCGGCAGCACGCCGATGGGGTCGAGTTTCGCCGAAGCGCTCAGCGAGTTCTCGTAGACCTGCACCCGCGCCTTCGCGCCGACATCGCCGAAGACCGCCTTCTCCCAGGCCGCGGTGTGGTCGCTGCGCGCCGGCAAGTTGCCGCGCGACACTGCCCAGTTCGGTGTGTCGGAGAGATAGCGGATGAAGGACCAACCTTCCTCCAGATGCTTACTCCCGGTGGCAAGGCCGTTGGGATCCATGTCCTGCCAGGAGCCGTTGGAGTTGGGGAGCGTCGGATGCACGGTGAAGCCGAGATTCCCTCCTTGCGCGTCCACCTGCGAGACGATGAACGTGCCGCCCCCGGCGGTCACCAGCATCGCCAACTGCCCGTTCTGGAGTTGGGCCTGTCCGTTGCCCTGGAAGGGATTCTTCCCTGGCGCCGGCATGATCTGGTGCTTGATCGCCAGGTCGACCAGATCCTGCAAGGACTGGATCACCTCCGGGGTGTCGCAGGTGATCGTCGTGAAGTCGTCGGAGAGCCACTGCCCGCCGTAGCGCAGGGCCCAATAGTAGACGTGGTACACCGCACCGATGGTGCTGATGGCGTAGCTGCTCACCGTGCCGTCGGACTTCCTCTGGGTCAACTGCTTGCCGGCCTGGACGAAGCTGTCGTAGTTCCAGGAGGGCAACCCCCAGGTCTGCGGCGGTTCCGGCACACCGGCCTTCTGGAAGACGTCGCGGCTGTAGGGCGTGACCGGCCAGCTCCCGCCGGATTGGCAGGGGAGCCCCAGGATCTTGCCCCGCCAGGTGCAGTCATATTCGAAGGCGTACTTCGGGTAGATCGCCATGTCCAGCTTGTCCCGACTCACATAGCTGGACACGTCCAGGATGAGGTGGCTCATATAGGTCTCGGGGTAGGCTTCCCACACCACGTCCGGCGGCGTCCCGCCGGCCTCGAGCGTGGTCAGCTTCTCATCCCAGTTGTCGCTGGCGATGATGGTCTCCACACCGGCAATATTGGGATGCTGCTGGACGAACGGCTGGATCACCGTTTTTTCGTAAAACTGGTTCGCGGTCTGTCGCTGATTGAGCTGACTGTAGTACTGCAGGGTGAGGCCAGGCTTGCTGCCAGCGTTTACCGCTGGCGCAGCGCTGCTGGTGGTAGCCGGGCGCGACGACGAGGCTGCGCTGGTGATGGCGCTAGTACTCGTCGTCGCGCTGGCGTTGGACGCCACACTGGTACCGCTCGCCGTGGCCTGGTTACTCGTCGCCGGGGCAACGGCCCTGGACGATGGCGACGACGCGGTACCGGTGGCGGCGCCGAGACTGGCCCCGGCAGTGCCCCCGCAAGCGGCCATCAGCAGCCCACAGGCGGCACTCGCGGCCAGCGTGCCGGCCCGCGCCAGCACCGTTCGACGACTCGGACGACGCACGGGAAGGAGCGCTGGCGGAACCATGGCCGTGGTACTCCTTGCTACATGGAAATACCGGCAGGACGTCGCCGACAGGTACGCATTGCTCGGCCTGCGGGAGTGCGACGGAGTATAACGAACGGATGGTCTGGTGTCAAGACAAAGGTATGAAGCTAGGTCATGATGAATACTATGCCGGCATCCTTGACACGCCGTCGTCGCGGTCGCTATACTGCCACCTCGACGGCCTCGTAACGTCATGACGTCCGTTGTCGCCGCTCGGGTGCGTCTAGGGCGACCAGCTTGGAGGGTGGAACGTGGACCTCGTACGTCTGTCGCCGCGCGGAAGCGTTCACCCGCGCCGGGATGCCCGTCCCGTCGGGCGCCGCGGGCGCGTCATCGGGTAACGAGAAATGGGGAAGGACATGGCAGCGAACTCGGCGGACACCCTGCCGAGCCCATCCGGCGCACCGATCCCGCTCTATTACCGGCTGCGGGAGGCACTGCGCGCCCGCATCCTCTCCGGCGAGCTGCCGGTGGGGAGCCTCTTCCCCACGGAGCAGGAAGTGAGCGAGCGCTACGCCGTCAGCCGCACCACCGTCCGCGAAGCGATCCTCGGCCTCGTGCACGAAGGGCTGCTGGTGCGCAAGCAGGGCAAGGGCACGTTCGTCGCCGCCCGGAAGCTCGAGGAGGAGCTGGGGGTGCTCGTCGGCTTCACCGAACAGATGGAGGCGCGGGGTATGCGGCCCGGCGCGCGGACCCTCTCCACGGAGGTCGTGCCCCTGCATGCCCGAGAGGCGGAGTTGCTGGCGCTGCCGGAGGGCACCAAAGTCTACCGGATCGTGCGCCTACGTCTGGCCAACGACGAGCCCATGTCCCTGGAGACCGAGCTCTTCCCCCACGACATCGGCCTGCGCGTCAGCCAGGAGAACCTGGACGACGTGGGCTACTATCCGCTCCTGGAGGAGCGCTATGGCATCCATCTGCGCGAGGCCGAGCAGGTCATCGAGGCGCGCTCGGCCACGGCCGAGGAAGCGCAGCTCCTGGGGCTGCGACGCCGGGCGACCGTGGTGGTGATGGAGAGCGTCACCACCGACACGTCCGGCCGGCGGATCGAGCTGTCGCGCGACGTCTACCCCGCCGACCGCTACCGCTACCGGATCCACCTCCGGCGCCCTACCAAGGGCCTTGCCGCCGTTGCGCGCCAGCCGGCAGGATAGCCCTCCTGGCAGCGCGCGGCACCGAGTGAAACACGACTGAACGGCCGATCGTGCAACCGCAGGGAGGGACCCGAATGACCGAGACACTCGCGCTGCATGGCGGCGCGCCGGTGCGCCCGTCGCCGCTGAACCCGCGCGGGGAGCGCTTCGGCGACGAGGAGCTGCGGCTGCTGGAGGAGGTCATCCGCTCCCAGCGCCTCAACGTCAACAGCGGGACGAAGGTCCACGAGTTCGAGCGGCGCTGGGCGGAATACCTCGGCGTGCGCCACGCCGTGATGGTGACCTCCGGCACGGCGGCGATCCACGTCGCGCTCGGGGCGCTCAAGCTGGAGCCGGGCAGCGAGGTCATCACCGCCCCGATCACCGACTTCGGGACCATCGCGCCCATCCTCCAGCAGCTCTGCGTCCCGGTGTTCGCCGACCTCGACCCGGACACCCTCTGCCTCGACCCGGCGGACGTCGAGCGGCGGATCACGCCGCGCACGCGCGCCATCATCCCCGTCCACCTGGCCGGCAACGCCTGCCACATGGACGCCATTCTCGCCATCGCCCGCCGCCACCGGCTCGCGGTCGTCGAGGACTGCGCCCAGTCCTACAACGCCCGGTTTGCCGGTCGCCCGGTCGGCACCTTCGGCGACCTCGGCTGCTTCTCGCTGAACCAGTACAAGCACATCGCCTGCGGCGACGGCGGCATCGTGGTCACCGACGACGATGAACTGGCCGTGCGGGCGCAGTTGTTCTCGGACAAGGCCTGGCCGCGCGATCCGGGGGACCCGAGCCGGCGCGATCATCTCTTCGTCGCCCCGAACTACCGCGTCACGGAGCTGCAGGGGGCGGTCGCCCTCGCCCAGTTGGCGAAGCTGGACGGCGTGTGCGCCAGGCGCACCGCGACGGGCGACGCGCTCACGGCCGGCCTCGACGGCATCCCGGGCGTGCGGCCGCTGCGCCCCTATCCGGGCGGCGTCTGCACGTACTGGTTCTATCCCTTCCTCGTCGCGCCGGCGATCCGGGCCGAGTTCGTGCGGGCGCTCGTCGCCGAGGGCATCCCGGCGTCCGCCGGCTACGTCGCCAAGCCCATCTACCTCTTCGACGTGCTGCGGGAGAAGCAGACCTTCGGCACGAGCCACTTCCCCTTCGGCTACGCGCCCTTCCGTCCGCCCGAGGGGCAGGGGGAGATCGACTATCGGGAGGGCCTCTGCCCGGTGACCGAAGAGGTCATCATCCCGGGCATGGTGCGGCTGCCGCTGAACGAGTTCTGGAGCGTGGACGACGCCCGCGACGCGGCGCGCGCCATCGCGAAGGTGGCACGGCACTTCGCCGCGACGCCGCCGACGGCCGCGGCCGTCCCTCCCGCTCCCGCCGTGCGAGCGCTCCCATGACTCCCCAATCCCGGCCGCGCATCGCCCTGTTTGGCCGGCTCTTCCCCGCTGCCGGCCCCGAAGAGCTCGTGGATATCGCCGCCCGGCTCGGCTACGGCGGCGTCGACATCCGCTGCGACGCCCCGTTGCCCTCCGGCGCGGCCGGGCTACCGGCCGAGACGCCGCCGGCCCGGCTGCGCGACCTGAAGCGACGGCTCGACGGCCAGGGGCTGGTCGTGTCCTGCCTCTACACCTGGACCGGCGCCTACCTGCGCCGCAAAGACGACGCCGAGCGGCAGCGCCAGCTCGACGACCTGGCCCGCCGCATCGACCTTGCCCAGGCGCTCGACTGTTCGCTGCTGCAGCACGGCCCCGGCGGCGACAGCCGTCGCGCCTCCGACGACGACTTCCAGACCGCTGCCCACTGGTTGCGCCGGGCCGGCGAGCTGGCGCGCGCTCGCGGCGTCCGCCTGGCCATGGAAGGCGGGGAGAACATGTGCGAGTCGGCGGCGTCGACGCAGCGGCTGTTCGACCTGGTCGGCGCCGACCTCGGGGAGACCATCGGCGTCATCTACGACCCGGCCAACATGCTGACGCGCGAGACGGACTACGGCCCGGCGGCGGTGCGCCAGCTCTTCCCGCGCATCTTCCAGGTCCACCTCAAGGACGAGCGGCGGGTCGAGCGCCCTCCGGCGGGATCGCGCTGGCCCTTCGTCGACGTGCCGCTGGGGGACGGTGACGTGGACTGGCCACCGGTGCTGCGCATGCTGCGGGACGACGGCTATGCCGGCTGGTTCGCCTGCGAGGGGCTGCCCGAGCTGGAGGCGGAGGCCCGGGCGCGCGGCGAGCTGGCCGGGGCACTGCGCCTCACCCGCGACGCCGGATTCGGCTGGTGACACCGGCGCGCCGCCGGTAGCGCGTGCCGACGCAGCACGCGCCGGAGAGGAAGGGGCACGACGATGGAGCAGGCCATGGCGGTGCGCGCCGGGGCGGCGCGGCTGGTGACGACGCCGCCGCTCGACGTGCAGCGCGGGCTGGAGGGCCGCCGGCTGCTACCGCCGAGCGAGGGCGTCCACGACGACCTCCACACCCGGGCCCTGGTCCTGGAGTCGGCCGGGCGCACCCTCGCCATCGTCTCCTGCGACGCCATCGGCATCCCGAGCGGCGCCTTCACCACCCGGGTGCGCCGCCTGGTCGGGGAGGCCACGGGCATCGCCCCGGAGGGCATCCTGCTCGCGGCGACCCACGCGCACAGCACCCCCTGGACCCTGCACCTGCTCGACGCGGAAATCGACGGACACTGGCTGGAAACATGGGCCCACCAGGTCGCGTCGGCCGTCGCGCTGGCCCATCGCCGGCTCGCCCCGGCGCAAGCGTTCTTCTGGCGGGAGGAGTTGCCGCTGGCGGAGAACCGCCGCGTGCCCTGCAGCGATGGCCGCGTCTACCGCAACTGGCGGCGTCCGAAGCCTGCCCCGCCCGTCCGTCAGCACCCCATGGATCCCGAGCTGGGGCTGCTCTGGGTCGAGCACCCGGATGGGCGACCGCTCGCCGTGCTCAGCAACTACGCGATGCACCCGGTGACGGTGATGACGGTGCCCTACTACTCCGCCGACTTCCCGGGCGTGGCGACGCGGCTGGTCGAGCGGGTGTATGGCGAGCAGTTCGTCGCCCTCTTCACGAACGGGGCCGCCGGCGACGTCAACCCGCCCAACGTGCGCGACCGCTGGCAGGACGCCGAGCAGACCGGCATCGCCCTGGGCGGCGCTATCCTGCGCGGCTGCGGCCTGGCCCAACTGCGCCTGCACCGCCAGGGCGAGGAAGCTCCGCCGCGGGAGGGCGTGGCGCTGGCCGCCGTCGCCCGCGCCATCCACCCGCCCTTCCGGGAGATCCCGGCGGAGCTGCTGCCGGCGGCTGGGAACGACGCCGGCGGGGCGGCCCGGCGCAATCCGGCGCTGCTGGCCGCCCGTCTGGCCCGGTTAGCCGAGGAGGACGAGCCGCTGGAGCTGCAGGCGCTGCGGATCGGCGAGCTGGCCCTCGTCGGCGTCCCCGGCGAGCTGTTCTGCGCGATCGGCCTGCGGATCAAGGAGCGGTCGCCGGTCCCCCACACGCTCATCGCCGGTTACGCCAACAACTGGCTGAGCTACTTCCCCACGCCGATCGCCTTCGATGAGGGCGACTACGAGGTGATGGTCGCGCCCTGGAGCCGCTACACCGCGGCGGCCGGTGAGCAGATCGAGCAAACGGCGCTCGAGCTACTGCGCGCCTGCTGGTCGGAACCCACGAGTCCGGGAGCGTGAGACTCCCCCTGGAGAACGGAGAGCCACCGATGGTCGGGATCGTCCTCGGCTGCCAGGCCAACGCCTGGCAGCGCGAGTTCGCCATTCGCGACGACATGGACCGGGCGCTTGGTCAACTGCGCGCCGCCGGCTACGTTGGCGCGGAGATCGGCGCCGGCTTCTTCACGAGCCTGGACGACGGCGCCTGGCTCAAGGACCTCCTGGCGAAGCACCGGTTGCGCTACGCCGCCATCCACCTGGGCGGGGTGATGTACGATCGGTCGGTGCAGCGCGAGCGCACGCTGCCGGCGATCCGCCAGGCGGCGCGCTTCGCCCGGCAGGCCGGCGCCGAGGGGGCGCTGATCAGCACGGGGGCGAAGCGCGAGGGGCCGCTCACCGCGGAGGAGCACGCCGCCAATATCGACGGGTTGAAAGAGGCGGCCCACATCCTGCGCGAGCACGGCCTCCCCGCCTACTACCACAACCACGCCTACGAGTTCGCCGACGGCGCCCGCGTGCTGCAGAGCATCCTCGACGGCGTGCCCGCCGACCTCCTGAACCTGGCCTTCGACACCGCCAACGCCTCCCAGGACATCCCGGCGGCGCAGGTGCCGGAGGTCATCCGCCGTTTCGCGTCGCGCATCGGCTACCTGCATTACAAGGACCATCGTGGCGGCACGCTGGTCGAGGCGCTCGGCGAGGGCGAGATCGACTTCGCCGCCGTCGGCCGCGTCGTGCGGGAGATCGGCTACGCCGGCTGGGTGGTCGCGGAGATCGAGCAGGGACCTGGGATGGTGGCGACGCGTCCGGTCGCCGAGGACGCCCGGCGAAGTTACGACCTGCTGCGCCGGACCCTGGGAGAGCCTGCCTAGTCCGCCATGGTCAACTCCTCCGCCGCTGGAAATCGTAGGCGTCGCAGACTGCAGGACGGGTCGCGACCGCAGGAAGGGGTCAAGCGCAAGGGCGCACGGCCAACGTGTCGAGCGTGATTGCGCCACCGTCGTCGCCGGCCTTTAATGGCATTGTTGGGATGAACTCATGCGTGAAAGGGGAAGATCAACAGTGAGCGCTGTCACCTCGGAACCGCGTCCGGCCATCGTCGGCGGCACGCCGGTACGGGACACGCGAGCACGCCCGTGGCCGCGTTGGCCGCAAGGGACAGATGCGGACGTTTCGGCGGTGGGAGACGTTATCCGTGGTGGTCGTTGGAATCGCTGGAATGGCGAGCATGTCGTCGCGCTCGAGGCGACACTCCAGGCGTTCACCGGGGCGAAGCGAGCGGTTGCGGTGTCGAGCGGCACCGCCGCCCTGGAGGTCGCCCTCAAAGCGGCCGGCGTGCGGCCGGGCGACGAGGTGATCGTCCCCGCCTACACTTTTGTCGCCACGGCCACCGCGGCGCTCCAGGTCGGAGCGGTACCGGTCTTCGCGGACGTGCTCCTCGAGACGCACAACCTGGACCCCGGCTCCTTCGAAGCGCAGATCACTGAACGGACCCGTGCGGTGATCCCGGTGCATACCTCCGGCTTACCCTGTGACATGGAGGCGATCCTGGCCATCGCCCGGCGGCATGGCCTGCTGGTGATCGAGGATGCCTGCCAGGCCATCGGGGGCGTCTGGAACGGCCGCCGCGCCGGCACCATCGGCGACGCCGGCTGCTATTCCTTCCAGGCCAGCAAGACGCTCCCCTCCGGCGAAGGCGGCGCCCTGGTCACGGACGATGACGTGCTGGCGGACAAGGCGTTCGGGCGGATGCATATCGGCCGTAAGCCGGGCGGCGCGTTCTACACACACTACATCCTCGGTTGGAACTACCGCCTCACGGAGATGCAGGCGGCCCTCTTGCTCTCGCAGTTCCGACGCTTTCCGGAGCTTCAGCGCCGTCGCGTCACCAACGCTGCCTTTTTGCGCGATGAGCTGGCGCGGATTCCCGGCATCGTGCCGGTGCGCGAAGACGCTTATGTCACCGAACACGGACTCTATGGCTACCTCGGTCGCTTTCTGTCCGGGCAGTTCGCGCCCGGCCTCGGCCTCACGCGCGCCACACTTCTGCGGGCGCTGCAGGCGGAAGGCATTCCTTGCCGGGTGTTCTACGACCACCCGCTCTACCAGAACCCGCTGTTCCTGGAAGCGCACGAGGCGATGAAAGACGATTGCCCTTTCGCCTGCGGCCACCCGGCGGCGCAGGCTGCCGACTACGGCAAGGTCAGCCTTCCCAACACGGAACGGCTGTGCGCCACCGAGTCGCTCTACTTCCCGCAGCCATTGCTGCTGGGCACCCGCCGGGACATGCAGGACATTGTCGACGCCTTCGCCAAACTCCGGGCGCACGCGGCGCACTTGGTCTGATACGGCCGGGCGCCGCCGGCGCGGGCTGTCGGCGTCGTTGACCCCTCGTCGCTCGCACCGTACCATCGCCTTTCATGGCCGGTGCCCGAGCAGTGGAAAGGCAACGTCATATGCGCGCCGGAGCCGCCCGGGCCACCATCACGCCCGCGCTTGGGACGCACCTTTCCGGATACGGGGTGCGCGCACCCGCGAACGCGATCCACGATGAGCTGTCCGCCACCGCCCTGGTCTTCCAGGAGGGGGAGACGCTGATTGGCCTGCTGGCGTGCGACCTGGTGGGCCTGCCGGTGGCCGTGGTGCGGGACTGGCGTCCCTATCTGGCGGCCTGCAGCGGCGTCCCGGCGACGAATATCCTCATCGCCTGCTCCCATACCCACGCCGGCCCTGTCACCGGCATGCTGCAGGAGCCGTTTGGTGAGCGCGAGCAGGCGTACCGTGAGCACCTGAAGCACGCCCTCGCCGGCGCCTTGACCGTTGCCGCCGCCACCCTCCGGCCCGCACGGATCAGCCTGGCGACGGCACATCTGCGC
>JAICXR010000412.1 GCA_025980355.1 Chloroflexota bacterium
GGCCTCTTCCTGGCGCGGCGTCACCGTCTGGGCCCGGCCGCTGCGGCCGCCCGGTCGGGCCCGGTCACCGCGGCCGGGGGCGCCGGCCCGAGCGCGGTTGGCGCCGGCGGGCAGGGCGATCGGCTCCGGTCCGGGTTTGCCGGCGATCACGTCGCCCCGGTAAATCCAGACTTTGACGCCGATCATGCCGAAGGTCGTCTTGGCCTCGGCGAAGCCGTAGTCGATGTACGCACGCAGGGTGTGCAAGGGCACGGAACCCGAGAGCTCCTTGCTCCGGCTGGCCATTTCGTTGCCGCCCAGGCGGCCGGCAATGACCATCCGCACCCCTTTGGCGCCGGCGCGCATCGTGCGCTGCACCGACTGCTTCATGGCGCGGCGGAAAGCGACGCGCTTCTCCAACTGCTCGGCGATGTTGCGCGCCACCAGCGTCGCGTCCAGCTCGCTCTGCCGGATCTCCAACACGTTCAGGCGCACCCGCTTGGAGGTCATCTTTTCCAGCGTCTGGCGGTACTCTTCCACCGCCGTGCCGTTCTTGCCGATGACCACGCCGGGACGAGCCGTGGAGACGGTGACCGTCAACTGCTGCGAGGCGCGTTCGATCTCCACGCGCGACACACCGGCGTTGGTCAGCCGGCGCTTCACGAAGTCGCGGATGGCCAGGTCCTCACCAACGTTCTTGGCGTAGTCCTTCTCCGCGAACCACTTCGAGTCCCAGGTGCGGCTGATGCCCAACCGAAACCCGATCGGATTAACCTTTTGTCCCAATCCTCGCCCCCTCGTCCCTATCGTTCCGCCACGCCCTACCGCCGACGCCCCGGCTTCTCATCGGTGACGATCACCGTGATGTGGCTGGCGCGCTTGACAATGCGATCGTAGTGGCCGCGGGCCCGCGCCCGGCCCCGCTTCAAACCGCGCGCCTCGTCCGTCATGATCGTGAAGATCGTCAGGTCGCGCCGATTCAGGCTGTAATTGTTCTCGGCGTTCGCCGCGGCCGAGGCGACAACTTTGGACACGGGCAACGCCGCCGCCTTCGGCGTGAAGCGCAGGATCGCCAGCGCCTCCTCCACCGATTTCCCCTTGACCAGATCCCCCACCAGCCGCACCTTGCGCGGCGACATGGGGATGCCGCGGGCGATCGCCTGGACCTGCATCACCGCACCCCCGTGCTGCGCTCGGAGTGGGCGTGGCCCCGGAACGTGCGGGTCGGTGCGAATTCACCAAGCTTGTGGCCGACCATGTTCTCCGTGATATACACCGGCACGTGCCGGCGACCGTCGTGGACGCCGAAAGTCAGGCCGACCATATCGGGCAGCACCGTCGACGGCCGCGACCAGGTCTTGATGATCGCCTTCTGCCCGCTCCGCTGCATGCTGACCACCTTCTTCATCAGGCTGGGCAGGACGTAGGGGCCCTTCTTGGTTGATCGTGACATGCGCTCGTTCCTCCCGACCCTACTTCTGCTTGCGCGTGCGCAGAATAAAGGGCGCACTCTTCTTATTCCGGCGTGTCTTCAGGCCCATGGCCGGCTTGCCCCAGGGCGTCTGCGGCTGGCCGCCAATCGGATGCCGGCCCTCACCGCCGCCGTGCGGATGCTCGCGCGGGTTCATGGCGGAACCGCGCACCGTCGGCCGGCGCCCCAGCCAGCGGGAACGCCCGGCCTTGCCGAGGTTGATATTCTCGTGGTCCGGGTTGCCGACCGTGCCGATCGTGGCGATACAGCGGGCAAGCACCCGGCGCATCTCGCCGGACGGCAGTTTGAGCGTCACATAGCCGGCGTCCTTGGCCATCACCTGGGCCGCGACACCGGCACTGCGCACCAGCTGCGCGCCGCGCCCCGGCTGCAGTTCGACGTTATGCACCATCGTGCCCAGCGGGATCGCCTGCAAGGGCATGGCGTTGCCGACCTTGGGCTCGACCTGGGGGCCGCTGACGATGGTCTCCCCGACCCGCAGCCCCTGCGGCGCCGTGATATAGCGCTTGGCGCCGTCCGCATAGCTCAGGAGCGCGATGCGCGCGCTGCGGTTCGGGTCGTATTCGATCGTCGTCACCTTGGCCGGGATGCCCACTTTGTCGCGCTTGAAGTCGATGATCCGGTACATCCGGCGCGCGCCGCCGCCGCGATGGCGGGTGGTGATGCGACCCTGATTATTGCGACCGGCGTGGCTCTTGATGCGCTCCAGCAGCGGCTTGTAGGGCTTGTTGGTCGTGATCTCTTCGAACGTGGAGACGCTCATGGCGCGCCGGCCCGGTGAGGTCGGGTTGTACTTCTTGACGGGCATCCTGCTGTTCCCTCTCTACGCCGGCATCTACTGGGCCTCGAAGAACGAGATCTTCTGCCCGGGTTCGAGCGTCACGATCGCCTTTTTCGAGTCCTGCAGCTTGACGGGAATGCGCACGCGGCGGCCGACATTCTTGATCTCGCCGTGGTTGTTGATGGTGTTGACGTGGACCACGCGCACGCTGAACATCTTCTCCACCGCCGCCTTGATCTCCAGCTTCGTGGCCTCGCGCGCGACGTTGAAGGTGTACTTATTCTGCTCAGCGAGCATCGTGTTCTTCTCGGTGATTCGCGGGCTGCGCAGCACTTCGTAGATATTCATGCCAGAGTCGTCTCCAGGTAGGCGGCGGCGCCGCGAGTCAGCACCAACCAGTCGTGCTTCAAGACGCTGAGCACGTCCACGCCCATCGCCGGAAGCATGTCCACGCTCTGCAGATTCCGCCCCGACAGGAACGCATTGCGGTCCAGATCGTCGGTCACGAACAGCACGCTGCCGGTGATGCCGAGCGTTTGCAAGAGGGCGATGAAGCCCTTGGTGCGAGGGGCTTCAAAGGTCAGGCTGTCTAGGATCATCAGGCGCCCCTCCGCCAGTTTGTCGGAGAGGGCCGATCGCATCGCCAGCCGTCGCACCTCGCGCGGCAGGCCCTGGCGGTAGGAACGCGGCACCGGGCCGTGGACCGTGCCGCCGCCGCGCCATTGCGGGGCGCGCGTGCTGCCCTGCCGGGCGCGCCCGGTGCCCTTCTGACGCCAGGGCTTCTTCCCACCGCCGGAGACCAACTTGCGGTTTTTCGTCGCGTGCGTGCCCTGGCGGGCGTTCGCCATTTGCTGCTGCACGGCGGCGTACAGCGCCGCGCGATGCGGCACACGGGCGTAGACGTGGTCGCTGAGTTCCAGCGAGCCAGCCTCGCCGCCGTCAGTGGTGCGTACCGTAACCTGGGCCATTGCCGTCTATCCCCTTCTGGCCGAACGGCGGATGATCACCAGACGCCCCGCCGGACCTGGCACCGAACCGCGCACGAGGAGCAGGTTGCGCTCATCGTCCCTCCCGACGACCAGGAGCCGTTGCACGGTACAGCGTTCGTTGCCCATGCGTCCTGCCATCCGCGTCCCCTTGTAGACC
>JAICXR010000186.1 GCA_025980355.1 Chloroflexota bacterium
CGCCCGGCCAGGACTGCGCGTGCCCGGCGCTTTCGACGGTTGGGAGCTCGCGGCCCGGGCGGTCCTCGGACAGCAAGTGTCCCTGGCGGGCGCCCGGACCATCGCCAATCGTTTGGTGGTCGCCTTGGGCACGCCGCTCCCGGCGCCCGTGGACGGCCTGACCCACCTTTTCCCGCCCCCGGCGGCGGTGGCCGGCGCGGACCTTGCCGGGTTCGGGATCATGCCGGCGCGCAGGGAGTCGCTGCGCGCGCTGGCCCGCGCCGTGGCGAGCGGCGGCCTGGTCCTGGACCAGGGCGCGGACCGCGAGGAAACCGTCCGCCAGTTGGAGGCGTTGCCGGGGATCGGCCCCTGGACATCGACCTACGTGGCGATGCGCGCGTTGGGCGACCCCGACGCCTTCCCGGTCACCGATCTGGCGCTGCGCCGGGCAGCGACACGGCTCGGGCTTGGCGACGATCCTCGCGCCCTGCTCGCGCGGGCCGAGACGTGGCGTCCCTGGCGATCCTATGCAGCGATGTACCTCTGGAATAGCCTGACGAATACGACACCTTAGGAGGAACCATGATGACTTTTCAGCCCGCCGGCACCGACTCGGACGAGATCACACACCCAAACGAATCAATCGTGTTGGGTCAACTGAGCACACAATTAGGCATCTTCGGAGCCGCCCTCACGCCGTCCGGTCTCGCCCGCCTCTCCTTCCCGGCCGAGCCGTTTGGGCGCTGCGAATCGTGGGCCCGGCGCTGGATGCCCACGGCCGAGCTGCGCCAGGATCAGACGGCGCTGCGCTCCCTGGCGGAGCAGTTGAACGCCTACCTGGAAGGCGACCTGCGTGACTTCAGCGTCCCCATCGACCTACGCGGCACGCCGTTCCAGGTTGCCGTCTGGCAGGCGCTGCAACAGATCGGCTACGGCGAGGTACGCAGTTACGCGGCCGTCGCCGGCACCGTCGGCCGGCCGACGGCGGTACGGGCGGTTGGCGCCGCCAACGGCGTGAACCCGGTGCCGATCATCGTCCCCTGCCACCGCGTCATCGGCAGCAACGGGACCCTGACGGGATACGGTGGCGGGATGGAGATGAAAGCCTGGCTGCTCCGCCGAGAGGGGATCGACATCGACGCATCCCCATCAGCGCACAACAAGAAAGCCATCCGGAGGGCTACCTAACCAGGAAGCAGCTTCCGTCGCCGGGCTTCCGGCGTCGAGACGGTAGGCAAGGCGGAGACCGATCCTCAGGTCGCGGCTGCTGGTATGCTTCTGTACACAATCCTCGTCCGCGGGTAAGAAGCCGAATTGGGAGCATGCATGGTCTCCACAGCAGCGCCGACCAAGACCATCACCGTTCGCGTGCCGAAGGCCATGCGCGAACAGCTTGATTCCCTCGCCCAAGCCACGGGTCGCCAGCCGTCCGACCTCGCCTACGAGGCATTAGGGAAGTACCTGGAATTCGAAACCCGGCAGGTCGCCCAGATTCAGGTGGGAATCCGCGCCGCCGATGCTGGCGATTTTGCAACAGATGAAGAGATGGCTGAGCTCTGGAAGGAATTTGGCGTTGAGCCAACCGCGCTGCAGGAACACCCGACGGAGTGAATGTCCGATGATCAACTCCAGCTCGACTGCAACTTCGCCAACAAACTCGATTTATCGCTGTTGACAGTCCGATCGCTGCACGCATGATCGCCACACGCGTCCATGAAGCGGTCAGCGGCCTGGCAGCCTTCCCTAGGCAGGGGCGTCCTGGTCGGGTCATTGACACTCGTGAACTGGTGGTACCGCGGACTCCCTTCACGGTGGCTTATCGCATAGTTAGCCAAACGGTTGAAATTGTCGCGGTCATCCACCAGGCTCAGCAGTGCCGGAGAGCTTTGAGTAAAAGCCGTTGGCTGTGTACATGAACCGTCTCATGGGAAGCGTATCCGACGCGCAGTGCGCCTAACCCTGCTTGATCAGCGGCGCGGCCTGGAGGGCGGCGTCGTTGAGCGCCTGCTGCGGCGTCTTCTTGAGGGTGGAGGCGTCGTCGCGCGCCGTGCCCAGGAGGGTGATGATCTGTTCCCAGCCGATCAGCTTCGGCGTGGGGCGGCCGTAGGCCAGCATGTCGACAAAGGGCTGGATGCGCGGCTCGGCCTTCACGCCCTGCTTCCACGCCGGCTGCTGTTCACTCGCGTGCCACGGCGGTAGGGTCGCGCTCGCCACGAGGTACTCCGCGTTCTGGGCGGGCTGCGTCCACCATTGCACGAACTGCCACGCCTGCTGCTCGTACTTGTTGGTGTGTAACACGGCTAGACTGTGGCCGCCCACCGTCGTCGCCTGCTGCTTTTGCTTCGGCAGCACGGCCGTCCCCCACTCGAAGGCGTCCTTGACCGATTGATCCAGCACGCTCACGTTTCCGGGTGGAATATGCCAGATGCCGACGTCCCCTTTGTTGCCGTTGCTGGGTGATGGTAAGTTTGCCACTCCGTACTTATGGACCAGATCGACCTGGAACTGCAACGCTTCGACGGCCGGCGCCTCAGTCCAACGCGGCGCGGTCAGGTCCGCGTTCATCACTTCGCCGCCGTTCTGCCAGATGAAGGCCAGCAAGGGCGAAATCGGGTCCGCCGTGCCCTTCGGGAAGACCGTCCCCCACACCGGGTTGGCGCCCGCGTGGTTGGTCAGCCGTTGCGCCTGCGTGACCAGCTCCTCCCAGGTCGTCGGCGGCTTGGTAGGGTCGAGACCAACCCGCTTGTACAGGGTCAGGTTGTAGGCCAAGCCGGAGTTATTCAGGCAATACGGCATCGCCGTCAGTTTGCCGTTGAATGTCGCCTGCTCCTTTGCTCCCGCCACCAGGTCGTTCTTGTCGTAGCGATACTGGCCTTTGGCCAGGTCTTCCGCCGCGACCACCGCTTTGGTGGAGACGAGCTCGGGGAGGTAGGCCAGGTTATAGGTCACCACGTCGGGCCAATCGCCGCCGGCGAGGACTGTCGTCAACTTCTCGTAGTAGTTGGCGGCGTAGACCGGCTGGATATCAATCGACGGATACTGCTGGCGGAAGCGGGCCGCCAATTTGTCGGTGATCGGTCCGTGTCCCTGCTGCGGGCTCCACTGGTGCAGGTAGGTCAGCTTGACCGGCGGCGCCGTCGGCTTGGCGATCGCTGGGGAGCCGTTACCGATGGGACCGCAACCCGCCAGCCAGCCTGCGGCGCCCGTTGCCGCGACGGAGGCAATCGCACGGCGTAGGATCGTGCGCCGGGTTAAACTCCGGTCCACGTCAGCCATCAGCAACCCGGGGGTGTCGGTCGCCCGCTGAGGTTCAGTCGTCACGCCCATCCTTTCTTTCGGACCCGGCCGCGATCGGCAGCCCGTCACAGAGGGCGCGATCACCGACGTGTTCGTTTCGGCTAGCCTATCACGCGCCCAAACGCCGCGCAATGCGCCGGTGAGCGGCATCAGCGATGGCTTCGTGCAACGCCGGGAGCCAGGGCAGCCAGCGACGGTGAGTGAGACGGCATGCGGTATAACACGCGACGAAAGTAGAGATCATTACTGGCGTGCCGCCTGCTCGGCGGGCGGTACGGCCTTGATGGTGGGAGGAATGAACGATGGACGCGCTGGCGTTACTGCGGGAACAGGCGACGACGGCGGATAGCTTACTGACGCAAGTGGTGGCCAACCTGACGGCAGAGCAGGCCCTGTGGCATCCCGACGGATCGACCGCCAACCCGATCGCGGCAACCTTCATGCACATCGCCTTTGGCGAGGACCGGACGGTGCAGCGCCGATGCCAGGGCCAGTCGACGATCTTCGAAGCCGGCGGCTGGCGCGCGCGGATCGGGTTCGATCCCGACGCGCCCTGGGCGCCGGTGAGTTCGGTCGATCCGGACGCTGTGCGCTCCTACGCCGCTGAAGTCCGGGCAGCGACAGAGCGGTTCCTGGCCGCAGTGCAACCGGCCGATCTCGAGCGCGAGCTGGAAGGACCGCGCGGCCGGCGGCCCATGCTGGCCATCCTCTCCCTGATGCTCGTCATCCACAAGGCGAGCCACACCGGCGAGATTGCGGCGCTCCTCGGCAGCCAGGGCGTGCGCGGTTTCCCCTTCTAGCAGCGGGGACGGGTCGCCCGCCGGGAGCGGAAGGAACGAGGGATGGAGCGGCCACCGCTGGTCATCGTGAACGGGGCGCCGGGCAGCGGGAAGAGCACGCTCGCCGGCAAGTTGGCGACGGCGCTGCAACTGCCGCTCCTCATGAAGGACGACTTCAAGGAAACGCTCTACGACACGGTCGGCGGCGACAACCCGGTCGACCTTGCCTGGTCGTCCCAGCTGGGGAAGGCGACCTACGCCCTGCTCTACCTGGTAAGCGGCCGCCTCGCGCAGGCCGGCTGCGGCGCGATCCTGGAGGCCAACTTCTACCGCGGCTGGTCGGAGATCGAGCTAGCACCGCTGGTGGCGCAGACGCGGGCCGTGCAAGTGTATTGCGGCGGCGACAGCGAGACGATCATTCGCCGCTACCGGGAACGGTCGGAACGCGGCGAACGCCACCCTGGGCACAACGACCATGGCGCCATCCCGCGCCTCCGCGAGAACCTGGCGGCCGGTCGCTGCGAGCCGCTGGAGCTGGACATCCCCTTATGTCGCGTCGACACCACAACGAGCGAGGAGATCCGCTACGTGCCGACGTTCCCGGCAATCCTGGCCTTCGTCACGCAGCACGTTCAACCGGCCTCTTGAATCCGGGCTTGCCCGCGTGTCGACGCCCGGCGGTGATAGAGCATGCGGCGGCACGTCCATCCCGCCGCTGCTCGCAATGGTACCAGCGCCCATCTGGGCTGGAGCCGCGCTTCACGCCCCGTGGGCGGCGGCGTAGTGCGCCGCCAGCAGGTCCTCGCCCCAATCGTTCGCGGCATCGCGCCAGACGGAGTGGATGTGGTTGGCATCGTTCTGGGTGTTGTCGTACTCGATGAGGAAGGTCGTGCCCTTGACGGCGTAGTAGTGGCCTTTGCCCCGTTCGTCCGGCCCCGCCCAGGCGAAGGTGACCGATTCCAGCCCTCCGCGCTCGATGCGCTCCCAGGCGTTCGCGGCCAGATCGTCCGCGCTGCGGTCGATATAGTGGCGGATCAGGCGCACCAGGCGCTCCCGCTGCTCGCCGGAGAGGCCGGCGTAACGAATGCCGGCGGGCGGCAGGTCCAGTTCCAGTTGGCGATAGTTCTTGGTGAGGATATCCCCCGGCGCTATGGGATCGACCACCGCGATCGCCCGTTGGGCCGGCGCCAGGCTCCCGAGCAGCGCCCGCGCCAGGTCCTCTTCGGCGGCCAGGATGCGCAGGCCGGTTTCCGGGCCGTGGCGCACCTCCGCCGGGTTCGTCCCGAAGAAGAGCGGTGTCGGCGCCACCAGCTCGCCACGGACTACTGTGAAGTGGACGCCGATGTGGTGCCCGCCGGCCCGCCAGCCCCAGGGGGCGGCCCCGCCCGGTTCGCCGAAAACGCTGAACGAGTAGCGCTCGGGATCGCGATGCCAGTTGTTGACTACCCCGGCCAGCCGCTCCGCCTCGCGGAGGATCGGCTCGAGGGCGATGATCTGCTGCGCCTGCTGAGCGCCCCGGGCGCTCAGTCCACTGTCGAAGAGAGCCAGGGCGGCAGCGCGCTGTTCCGACGTCATCTCTTTAAGCCGCAGCCCCTCGCGATCGACGGGCGTGTAGTTCCAGACATAGCGCTCGTCCCCGGCGAACGGGAACTGCGCCACGGCCCGTTGCTCACTGGACAACGACTCCAGAAATCGGCGGGCAGCCTCGGCCATCCGGCGGGCCGCGGTCGGGGCGGCGCGCATGCCGGCAACTTCAACGGTCAAAACACTACCTCCTGTGCGGCTAGCTGACACGGTTCAGGATTATGGTACACCACCGCCGGCTGGTACGCGCAGGAAGTCGAAGTCGCAGCCCTCGGGCGCTTGGAGCACGTGCTGTTGATAGAGTCGCCGGTAGCCACGCGCGTACTGCAAAGGCGGGCGCCGCCAAAGGGCGCGGCGGCGGGCGAGCTCCTCGTCAGGAACCTCCAGGGTGAGGGTCCGGCTGGGGACATCCAGGGCGACCATGTCGCCGTCCTGCACCAGCGCCAGCGGTCCGCCGATGGCGCTTTCCGGAGCGATATGCAGCGCGATCGTGCCATAGGAGGTGCCGCTCATACGAGCATCGGAGAGGCGCACCATGTCGCGCACGCCCTGGCGGAGGAGCTTCGCCGGGATCGGCATGAAGCCCACCTCCGGCATGCCCGGCGCGCCCACCGGCCCGGCGTTCTGCAGCACCAGCACGTCGTCGGCGGTCACGTCCAGGTCGGGGTCATCGATGCGCGCGCGCAGGTCGGCGATGGAGCGGAAGACGACGGCGCGCCCGCGATGCACCAGCAGGTGCGCCGAGGCGGCCGATTGCTTCAGCACGGCGCCGTCGGGACAGAGGTTGCCGCGCAGCACGACGGTGCCGCCTTCCTTGCCCAGCGGCTCCGCCAGCGGGGCGATCACGTCGCGCCGCCAGGTCGGGCGGTAGTGCGCCAGCCGCTCCCCCACCGTCGTGCCGGTGACGGTCACGGCCTCCGGGCGCAGCAGCGGCGCCAGCTCCTTCATCACCGCCGGGATGCCGCCGGCGTCGAACAGCTCTTCCATCTGGTACTTGCCGGAGGGCTTGAGGTTGACGAGCCAGGGCGTCTGGCGGGAGAGCTCGTCGAAGCGTTCCAGCGGCAACGCCATGCCCAGGCGGCCGGCGATGGCGATTAGGTGGATGACGGCGTTGGTCGACC
>JAICXR010000316.1 GCA_025980355.1 Chloroflexota bacterium
ACCACCTGCCGTTCATCCCGCAGTCGTAAGGCGCATGGGCCCGGATGCCCGGCCGCGGTGGCCGGGCATCCGGGCCGGCGATTACTTCTCCACCGCGCGCTTCGTCGCGTAGCCGACGCCGGCCCCGCCGAGAAGCACCAGGGCGACCTCACCGGGCAACACGGCCATGCCGCCGCCGCCGGCCGTCGGCAGCGTCGCCGGTGTGGCGCTGCTCGCCGAGGAACTGGCGGTGCTGGCGGTTGAGGCGCTACTGCTCGACGACAGGGTGCTCGACGCCGAGGAGGTGAGACTGGAACTGGCGGTCGTCGCGCTGGCCGTCGTCGCGCTGGCCGTCGTCGCGCTGGCCGAGGTCGAGCCGGTGCTACTGGAGCCGGACGTGCTAGAGGATGTGGACGTCGTCGCGGCCTGACCATCCGGTGCCGCGAGGGCTGCCGGCACGGCGATCGCCAGACCAATCGCTCCGGCCAGTACCGCGACCTTTACCTTTCTGCTCACGAGATTGGTAAGGAAATCAGGTGTGTCACACGGCCTCAACATTGGGGTCCTTTCTCGACTATTCTCCAGCGACGCGGCACCGGGCCGCGCGCCATGAAGCCGCGCTGCGAGCATTTTCTGTGCCGAGTTTGTGGCAGTTCGACCGCGGGATGGAAAAACATGGACGTCGGCGCTACGGCCAGGCGTCCGACCCGGTCGGCGTTCCCCCGATAGGCGACCGGCAGGGGCGGTTCAGACGCGGTGAACTGGCCGCAGCGCCCGACGATACAGCCCCTCAAGGTCGTCGATGATCGTCGGCCAGGTGAACAGGCGCTCGACCCCCGCCCGGCCCCGTCGCCCCAGGGCCTGCCGCAAGCACTCATCGGTGAGCAGCCGGCGCAGCGCGGCCGCAAGGGAACCGGCGTCGCCGGGCGGCGCCAGCAGCCCGCCGCCGGTACGGGTCACCACGCTGCGCACGCCGGGGAGGTCGCTGGCGACAACCGGCACCCCGCCCGCCATGGCCTCCAGCAGTACCACGCCGAACGCTTCACCGCAGGTCGTGGACGGGAGGACCAGGACATCGGCCAGGTGGTGATGGGCCGGCAGGTCTTCGTCGGCAACCGCGTCGTCGAAGCGGACCCGGCTCGCGACCCCCAACGTCGCCGCTTCGGCCTGGTAGCGCGGGCGCATGTCGCCCCGGCCGACGATCAGGAGATGGACGGGCAGGTCGTGCAGGCGGGCGAAGGCCCGCAGCAGCACGTCGACCCCTTTGAAGGCGTGGGCTCGATCCAATGACCCGACGAAGAGGATGACGCGCTCGTCGCCGCCGATGCCGTGCGCCGCCCGGAGCGCGGTGTCGTCCGGCGCGGGATGGAAGCGCGTTATGTCCACGCCGTTCGGCAGCTCGACGACCTTCCCCCGGCTGAGCAGGGGGGCCAGGCGGCTGTGGCGCGCGTAGTCGAGCGAGGTCGCCATGATCAGGCGGGCGCCGTCGAGGAGGCGCCGGCCCACGAGCGCGTGGTGGCGGCGCGCGACGACGCCGAAGGCGCCCGGCAACGCCACGTCCTGGTGATAGGTGACGACGTAGGGGATGCGCCGCGCCCGGGCGTCGAGCCAGGCGAGGTCGCCGCCGCCGTAGTAGGGATAGTGGAGGTGGATCAGGTCCGGCCGCGGGGCCGGGCGGCCCGTCGCGAGGGCCGCATTCCCGACACGCAGCCACGTGGGCAGCCGGACCACCCGGGGCGCCCCGGCCTCGGCGCTCCGTTTCCGATCGGCCGAGGGGCTGTAGACCGTCACCTGGTGGCCCCGCCGGCTCAGCTCGCTCGCCTGGTCGGCACAGACGCGGCCGGTGCCGCCGCGATAGGGCGGATAGGTGGCCGTGATGTGGGCGATCCTCACCTCTTCAGCAGGACTCGAGCTGCCGCGTAGGGGAGATAGAATGCCGGCGCGAGGAGTCCCGCCAGCGCCGTGCCGACCAGCGGACCGAGCGGTTGCCGCAAGGGAATCCGCCACCGGCACGCTCGCAGGATGACGTCGTCTCCGACCAGGCGGGCCGCCTGCAGGCGACGGCGGCGGGCGCGCACACTGCGGTGACCTCGCGCGACCAGCGCGTAGGCGCGCAGCTTCGCGCGCAGATGGGCGGGGCCGCGCAGCGTGGCGTAGGCAAGGGTACCGAGTTCGACCAGGAACAATCCGGGCGACAAGGCCACGAGCGTCCCCCGCCGGAAGGTCTTCACGAGCAGCTGCAGGCGATTTTTCTCCAGCTCGTGTTGCTTCTCCGGGGAAAAACGCCAACGATAGTCGTGGGTAGCGAGGGCGTCGCCGGCACACCAGCAGGAGCCACCGAGCATCAGCGCGCGCAGCGAAAGATCGGTGTCCTCCAGATAGAGGAAGAACTGCTCATCGAACCCGCCGAGAGACTGGAAGTCGGCGCGCCGGACGGCGAAGGCGGCGCCGGAGATCGCGGGGACAGGGAAGGTCCCCAGGCGGTGATGCCGGTCGCCCAGGCCGCGACAGGTGGTGATGCCGGCGTACGACACGTCGTTCCCCTGGGCGTTGACGCGGCCGTCGGGGAGCAGCAGCGTTGCCGTCACCAGCGCCAGTGGCGGCATGAAGTCCATGGCGACCGCCATGTGCTGCAGGAACCCGGCCGTCGGGCGTACATCGGGATTGAGGATCAGCAGGTAACGCCCACGGGCGGCCCTCGCGGCAAGGTTGTTGCCGCCGCCGTAGCCCAGGTTGCGCCCCGGCGAGAGCAACCGCGCTTGCGGCGCGCCGGCCACCAGGGCGGCAGCCTCCGGCGAGCCCGCATTGTCGACGACCAGGATCTCGTCCGCCGGGGCCAGTTGCGGCGTCAGGGCCGCCAGGCAGGCGCGGAGGGCCGCCGGATCGGCGTAGTGCACGACCAGGATGCTCCAGGACGGGGCTGCTGCTGGCGACCGGTCCGGCTCGCCCGGGCGGTCAACGGTCACGGAGGTCGCTCAGTAGCGTACGCAGCGAGTGCAGGATGACGCCGAGGAAGGCGGTGACGACGCCGATGATGATGAGCAGGACGGTCATCAAGCCATAGCCAACGGCAAGCGTATGGGTCCGACCGTACAGCACAGTGACATGGAAGCCCAGAAGGATGCCGAAGCTCACGAGGATACTCCCCAGGAAGCCGAACGCCAGGAGCGGCCGCCGCCGTTCGACCATAGTGACGAGGGCTTGGACGACGCTGGCGCCGTGGCGTACGGGATTGCGCTTGGCCGGCTCGGCATAGAGGGCGGAGATGGGCACCTCCGCCACGCGTAGGCCCGCTTGTTCGGCGACGCATTGCATCTCCGACTCGATGGCAAAGCGCCGGCTTTCGAATCGCATCAGCTTCAGGGCCCGGGGTGAAAAGGCGCGAAAGCCGCTCTGGGAGTCGCTGATCGGGAGACCGGAGACGAGGTTGGTCAGCGTCGTGAGCGCGCGCTGGCCGGCCTGCCGGTAACCGGGAATGGTGCTCTTCAGGCCGCCGAACCGCGTACCGACGACCATGTCGGCCTCGCCCCGCAGGATCGGGGCGACCAACGTCGGGATCTCATCCGGCGTGTGCTGACCGTCGCCGTCGATCAGCACCAGGGCGGCGACGCCGACTTCCGTCGCCCAGCGGAACGCCGTGTTGATGCCGGCCGCCTTCCCCCGGTTGGTGCCGTGGCGGATCACCAGGGCGCCGGCCGCGCTGGCGACGGCGGCGGTACGATCCGTCGACCCGTCGTCGACCACCAGCACCAGGTCGGCGTAGCGCAGGGCTTTGAGGACGAGGGAACCAATGAAGCGGTCCTCGTTATAGGAGGGGATGGCGATCGCCACCAGCGGACGGGCGCCGTCCGCCTCGTCGCCCAGGGCGGGACCGGCCTCTTCGGCAATCGGCGATGACACGGGAACCTCCATCGAAACGAGCGATGGCGATCCTCCTACCAAGGACACCGCGTCGCCACAGATTACCGTTCGGTTGCCGTCCAACATGACACGAGGTCATTACGGAAAGTGCAACAGAATGGTGAAGGACGTGTTCATAAAGGCGGCGACGGCGGTCCGCCACCGGTTGGCCGCCTAGCCGAAGCTCGGCGCGTCCGGGAACTGCCGGCGCAGCTCGGCCTCTTGCTCCTTGGGGATGTGGATGAAGAGCGCATCGGCCGAGGCGAGGAGGGTGTCCGCCTGGTCCCGGATTTCGCCGTGGACCTTCTTGGCCCGGCCCCGGTCCTGCACCAGTTTGGCGGTGGCGCGCAACCGCTGGCCGATCGGTACCAGCTTGCGATAGGTGATCTCCATACGTCCGGTGACGGTAAAGTCGTCGTAGCCGTAGAGCTCCCAGGCCATCACCTCGTCCAGGACGGTGGCGACGAGGCCGCCGTGGACGACGCCGCCGAAGCCCTGCCATGACGCATCGGGAGTGAAGTCAATGTAGGTCACGTCGCCATCGTTCTGGATATTCAGGTGCAGGCCGCGCAGGTTGGTGGGGCCGCAGCCGAAGCAGCCGTTGTTGCGGATCGTCTCAGGCGTCCGCCCGACCCAGACACGCCCCTTCTCCGGCGCGCTCACGCCATCACCATGCCACCGTCGACCCGGATCGTCTGGCCGGTGATGTAGGCGGCGTGGTCGGAGGCCAGGAAGGCGACCAGGTCGGCCACCTCTTCCGGCCGGCCCAGGCGGGCCAGCGGGATCATC
>JAICXR010000330.1 GCA_025980355.1 Chloroflexota bacterium
GGTAGGCCTCGACGGTATTGGCAATCCGGGCGGCGGGGGACACGGCGTGCGTCCAGCGCGGGGCGTCGTTCCAGCCGGCCTCGGTGATGAGGACCGCTTTGGCGCCATCCCCGTGGCGGAGCATGCTGGCGCGGTGGAGCAGGACGCGCTGGAAGTTGAGTTGCTGGGGATCGGGCGGCGCGTCCGCCGGCAGGATGTCGCCGTAGGCGTGGGACCCCAGCACGTCGAAGGCGGGCGCCGCGCCCGCGGCGTAGAGCCCATCCAGGTAGGTGAGGTCGTTCACGGCGATGCCGCCGGTGGCCAGGTTGGCCGCCAGGCCGGCCGAGACCACCCGGATTGCCGGGTCGGCGTCCTTGACCACCGGGTACACCGTCCGGAGCATAGCCGCATAGCCGGCGGGATCGGGTGGACGGTAGCCCCACTCGAAACTGGTGTTCGGTTCGTTCCAGACCTGCAGGTAGCCAATTTTGCCGCGATAGCGGCGCGCGAAGGCCGCCAGATAGGCCGCATAGGCGGCATAGCCGGATCGATCCAGGTAGCGGGCGGTGGTGTTGGCCGGTCGCGCCCAGTCCGGCGTCATGTCGATGCGCGCCACCAGCGTCAGGCCGCGGTCGACGGCGGCGTTGACCACCAGGTCGGCGTGGCCCCACTCGTAGCGGCCAGGGGCAACTTCTACGTAGGCCCAGGGGAAGTATTCGACGATCCACGACGCCCCCATCGCCACGACCATATCCAGCGTCTTGGCGATCTTGGCCGGCTCCACTTCGTCCGTCAGGCGAGTATGGACGCCGACCTTCGGCCGGCGTGCGGTGAGCCGGAGCGGCAACGGCGGCAGGTGGGGCAGACAACCGCCCAGCAGCGGCAGGAGGAAGGGGAGCGCCAGGAACTCGCGCCGCGGGAAGGCGCCCGGTCGTCGTCGCCTTATCGTGCCGGCCACCTGGACGCCGGGGCGCCGTTCGCCTCGACGGGAGTCCTCCGATCGGCGGTCGTCCCGTCGAGCATCGGAGCCGTGCCTGGCGGCAATGGCGCACCGGCGGTGTCGGCCTTCGCCTGCGTCGCCCGCTCCCGGCGGCGTTCCCGCCAGGCGTTGAAGAAGCCGATCGCCGGCAGGACGAGGAGGCAGGCCCCGGCGACGATGAAGGTGCCGACCAGGTGGGAGCCGGAGGCGAACCGCTCCAGATGGAGCTGACGGCCGAGGATGCCGCCCATCACCAACCAGAACGCGGTCCAGAGAAAGCCGGCCAGCGCCGTGAACGGGATGAAGATGCGGAACGGGATGTCGAAGATGCCGCCGACGGCGCTCGTCGGCGTACGCAGGCCGGGCACGAGCCGCCCGATGCCGATCGTCGCGCTGCCGTAGCGCGCCAGCCAGGTTTCGATCCGCGCCACCCGTTTCTGCTCCAGGCCCAGGTAGCGCCCCCATCGCAGCAGGGCCGGTCGGCCCACGCGTTCCGCGATGCAGTAGAGCACGATCGAGCCGAGCGTGCTGGCGATGGTCATCACGACCAGGACCTGCGCGGCGTTGAGCCGGCTGTGGCTGGCTTGCATGCCCAGGTACATCAGCAAGAAGTTCCCCGGCAGGGGCAGGGGAATGCCCATCTCCTCAAGGAAGATGAGCACACTGAGCGCCAGCACATCGTGATGCCGCAGCAGATCGATGATGGCGTGGAACGCAGGAGAAACGTGCGGCAGAATATCCCCCTCTGTCACGACCGATTGCGGTCTACTACCGACGGAGTCGCCCTCAGTATAGCCGTTCTCTTCCGCTCAGGAGCGCCAATCAGGGTAGCCCACCGGGATTTCCGTCTCCCGGAGGGCGCCGGACGCTGATGGTATACTGCCGGGCGATAGGCCGTTCCAGCAGGAGCCAGTATGCTGACCGTTGCGCCGCGTCTCGTGGAGATCCTCGTCGGTCTCGCCATCGCCTACGTGGCAACGCTCTGGTTGACGCTGGTCATCTGGACGTTTCGGGATATCCAGGCGCGGTCGACCGACATCTTCGTCCAGACGGTCGCCACGCTGTTCGTGGCGCTCTTCAACGTGCCCGGCCTGGTGCTCTACCTGATCCTCCGCCCCCACGAGACGCTGGCCGAGCAATATGAGCGGTCTCTGGAAGAAGAGACGCTCCTGCAAGACCTGAAACAGGACATGCTCTGCCCCAGTTGCCAGCACGTCATCCAGCCCGATTTTCAGATGTGCCCGCGCTGCCGGATGCGCCTGAAGCGCCAGTGCAGCGAATGCGACCGCGTGATCGACCTCGATTGGTCGACCTGTCCCTATTGCACCACGCCGGTAACCGCCGCCGTCGCCTGACCATATGACCGGACGACGGGGCGCCGGGGCAGCCCCTTGCCGATGCCTATCGCCGATGGAGGTGCTGCCCGTGCCGCCCCGGCGCGTTGTGCGCGATTCCGCCCTGCCCAGTGACCCGGCCGCCGACGCCCCGGCCTACCTCGCGGTCAAGTACTGGCCCGCCTCGGAGCAGCCGCGCGAAAAGTTGGAGGCGTTCGGCGCGGGCAGCCTTGCCACGCCGGAGCTCCTGGCGATTATCCTGCGCGTGGGGCGAGCGGGGGAATCGGTGCTCGCCGTCGCCCAGCGCCTGCTGGTCCAATCCGGCGGCCTGGCCGGCGTCGACCGGGCCTCGCTGGCGGAACTGGCGAAGGTGTCCGGCATCGGTCGGGTCAAAGGCATCGAGATCAAGGCGGCCCTGGAGTTGGGCCGGCGGCTGATGTCGCTCGCCCCGGAGCAGCAGCCGGAGATCCGCACGCCGGACGACGCCTACCGCCTGCTCCAGCCGGACATGCAGTACCTCACCCGTGAACACCTGAAGACGGTGCTCCTGAACACCAAGAATCGGGTGCAGTACATCGAGACGGTCTACGAGGGGTCGGTCAACAGCGCCAACCTGCGCATCGCCGAAGTATTCCGAGAAGCCATTCGGCGCGACTGCCCCCAACTGATCGTGGCGCACAACCATCCCTCCGGCGATCCCACACCGTCGCCGGAGGACGTCGGCGTGACCCGGCAACTGGTCGAGGCCGGCAAACTGCTCGATATCGCCGTCCTCGACCACATCGTCGTGGGCCACGGACACTTCGTCAGTCTGAAGCAGCGCGGGCTGGGGTTCAGCTAGGGGCCTGGCCGACCGCCTCCGCCATCCGTTGCAGCAGCGTTTTGGTGGCCGGGACCGGGCGCTGGAGCGACATCGTCGGGACCATCAGGTTGTAGCGGCGAGTCTTGGCCCGCAAGTCGTCCAGCCGGCGACGCAGCTCCTGCATGGGTAGGTCCCGGTTGGCGAGCGGCGGGAAGCGCTCGGTGCGTTCGACCAGGAGCCGGCACGCCTCCATATCGTCGTCGATTTCATGTTGCAGTTGCAGCCAGGGCGGCAGAAAGCCGGAGTTGGCCAGCGTCTTGCCGGCCAGCCAGGCGTCGTCGCGGGAGAAGAGCAGTTCGGCGGGAATCGGCTTCCCTTTGCCGCGCAGGTCATCGAACTCGCCCCGCCGCTGGGCGTCGACAATGGCCTCCTCCACGCGCTGGTGCAACGGACGGTGCTCCGGCCGCTCCGGCGGAAACGCGGCATCCGGCGCCGACGGCTCGACATCCGCGGGCTCCGGTGGGCGGAGGAGGGCCCGCACTTTCCCTGCGAGCTGCTCCACGTTCTGGCGCATCGCAGTCCCTCCTATCACGCCGCGCGACGATGGGCGCCCACAAGCGTCCGGCACCTCCGCAACGGCTCCCGTCTGCATTGTAACCGGGTGCCATCAGTCCGGCGCGGAGCCTTCCGGCGCTAGGCCGAGGGCGATGCCGGCCTGCGCCTTGGCGACCGCGGCGGTGTGGAAGCGGTCGGTCGCCTGCCCGGCGAGCGTCTGGTACAAGGTCTCGTCGCCGTTCTGCTGGGCGGCGCGGGCGAGGGCCGACCAGGCCTCCGCCAGCGTGCCGTAGCCGGCGGCGGTGGCTGCCTGATATTGGGCGATGGCGCGATAGGCGTCGAGCGGCGGCGGGAGTGGCAGCATGCTGATGGCGGCGGCGGCCCGTTGGTCGGCCGTGGCCGCGGCGGTCAAGGCGGTCAGCAAAGGCGGTAAGGTCGTGCCCGCATTGAGCCGGGCTTCCAGCGCGGCGTTCTGTCGGTCGGCATCGGCAGTCCGGCTGGCAACGTCACGGTTCAGTTGGGCCAGGGCGGCGGCCGGTGGCAAGGCCGTCGGCGTGGGAGGGACCGCTGTTGCCGTCGCCGGCGCCGCCGTCACCGTCGGCGCGATTCCTGGGGTTGCCGCGACGTCGGGCTGGGCCTGGTTTCCGGTACAGCCGGCGAGGAGGAGGCCGAAGAGGATCGCTCCGACCAGTCCTCCCCGCCGCCATCTTCTTCGCTGACGCATGGCCTCATGCCGCCGCGTCGGCTACGA
>JAICXR010000494.1 GCA_025980355.1 Chloroflexota bacterium
CTCGAGGATGTCGCGCCAGGCGCCGAGCGGCATGTGGCCCTTGACGCCGCCGTGGTAGCCGTCGGCGTAGTACAGCGGCGCCACGAAGTCTCCTCCGCCTCCTTCTTGCTGCCTACTTCTTGCTGTTCGTCTGGTATTCGCCCATCACCTGGGCTTGCGCCTTCGCCAGCGCGTCCTGGGGCGCCTCCTTCCCGGCGATAGCGCTGGTGACGTGCGTATAGAAGACGTTCGACCAGTCGTGCGCCGCCGGCACCTGGGGGATGGCCCGCGTCACCAGGGAACTGGCCACCACGGTCTTCCACACGGGGTCCTTGGTGAAGGCGGGAGCGTTGTTGATCGCTTTGACGGCCGACAGGTCGTTGGTCAGGGTGATGCTCTGCTGATTCATCGTCGGGTCCAGGTCCAGCCACTTGATCAGTTCCCAGGACCCGTCCGGGTTCTTGCCGCCCTTCGGCATCTCCAGGTCGAAGCCGGCGCCCCAACTCGCCTCGCGCAGCTTGTAGGGCACCAGGGCGGTGCTCCACTGGACGTGGGGCGCCGCCTGCTTGAGGGTGGCGCCGTAGTCGTTGGTATTCACCTCGAACGCCAGCTTTTCCAGCATGAAGGGGTCCTTGCCGGGTCCGGTCGAGAGCGCCTTGTTGAAGGCGCCCATCGCCGCGTCGCCGTACTAGTCCGCCCACTTGACGTACCACTCCAGGGTCTCCAGGATGGGCGGCGTATTGAGGGTCGGCACGCCGTTCGCGTCGACGAAGTCCGCCCCGTCGGTGAAGGCCATGGTCCAGAACCAGAGATTTCCCAGGGACGGGTAGAACCCGACCTGGGTGTAGGCGCCGCTGTTGTCCTTCTTCATCAGGGGTGCGGCCGCCGTCCAGAGGGCGTCCCAGGTGGCGGGAGGTTTGGTCGGGTCGAGTCCCGCCCCCTGCAGCAAGGTCGTGTTCATATAGAGCACGCGCGTGTCCGGGCGAAAGGGCAGGCCCCAGAGCTTGCCCTGGTACGACACCATCTTGACCTGATAGTCGACGAGGTCGGCCAGCTTCACGTTGTCGCGGGCCACATAGGCGTCCAGCGGACCGTCCTCCCCGCTCACACCGCGCAGGGGCGCCGTGACGGCATCGGCCATCGTCACGCTGGGCGGTGTGCCGGCCGCCACGGCCGCCGTCACCTTCTCGCCGAACGTGAAGAAGTCCTTGGCCGATTCCGCGACGGTGAGTTGGGGATCCTTGGACTTGAGGGCGGCGAGCGCCTGGAGCAGCCAGGTGCGCGACGGCCCGCTATTCCAGATATGCCAGAACTCGACGGTGCTGCCCGAGGCGGTTGGCGCGGCAGCCGCGCTCGAAGCGGCAGAGGCCGTCTGGCTTGCCGTGGTGGCGGCCGCCGACGTGGTAGAGGCGGCTGCGGCGGAGGACGATGCGGACGTGGCGAGGCTCGTCGTCGCGGCAGCGGACGTCGGCGTTGCCGCGGTCGAACTCGTCGACGCGGCGCCGCTGGACGCGGTAACCGCGACGGAGGAGGAGGCGAGGGTTGCGGAGGACGCCGTGCCGGCGCTGGCGGTGCTCGCTATCCCGCCGGTCGTCGTTGTCCCGCCGCAGTTGCTGAGCGCCAACGCCGCCCCGACACCGGCGACCGTACGGAGCAACGACCGCCGGTTGATCACGGCGCGCCCCATCCCGCCGGCGCTGGTCCCCTTTCGCCCCTCCGGCGGCCGGACGGCGGCACCCGTTGTGTCCATATCCCAGGTCTCCTTCCACGATAGCCGGGTCCCGTCGCTGTCGAGGCGCCGTGAGCCGCGAGCGCTCTGGGCGGCCGGTGTATGGGATAGTACCCGACCGTGCAACGCCGGACGGGCGCGCACGGGCCCGCTTCGAATGAACGGCCACGGAAGCGCCCGTTCAGTACGCGGACATGACGCGGGCTGATCCGGATCTCCAGTTGGCCGCCAGCCTGCACGGCCCGGAGTTATCATTCATCGACGCGCGACGCCGTTAGTGCACCGGGCGCGCCGACCAGGTTTGGAGCTGGGCGAGCTGGATCAGGCGGGGCGCCTCGAACTCCGGGGCGAAGATGCTCCAGGTGCCGCGGAAGTGCAGCCCGGCGAAATCGGGCCGCCGCGCCAGTTCCGGTAGGTCTTCCCGCCCCTCCAGCGGCGCCGCCCCCGGCGCCCCGGAGAGCGCGTGGCCGAGCGCGCGCAGCAGCACGGCAGGACCGACCAGGCCGGAGCCCAGCCGCGCCGCAACCGGCACGCGTCCGGACTCCCTCGCCAGTAGGTTGGCGCTCGCCGCCGCAGCGAGCAGCGTCGCCGCCTCCACGGTGCCCGGCTCCGTCTGCACCGGGGGGGCGCTCGGGCCGAGCAGCGGTTCCACCGGCGTCTCCTCCGGCAGCGCGCCGTGCTCGTGCTGCCAGGCCGCACCGAACAGCAGCGCGCCAAGCTGCTCGGCCGGACTGAGCCACTGGCCGTCGATCTGGCGCGGCCGCAGTGGCCCGCCTACCTCCGCGGCGAGCCGTTGCACCGCCGCCCGGTTGAGCCAGCGGCTGCCCTCGTTGCTGCGTCGCCAGAGCTCCCGATAGGTGATCACCCGCGCGTCAGTCTCTCGCGCTACCCACCCCAGGAAATCGTCGAAGTCAGCCATC
>JAICXR010000349.1 GCA_025980355.1 Chloroflexota bacterium
AAGCCCTTGTCGCAGAGGAAGTCTTTCCCCTTCTCCGTCATCTCCAGGACCAACTGCTGCTCGGTCAAGGCGACCTGGACCCGCTTCAGTTCCATGTCCACGATGGCGCGAATCTGCTCATGGCTGAGGGCGTGGAAGGCGATGATGTCGTCGAGCCGGTTCAAGAACTCCGGGCGGAAGATCTGCTTGAGCTCGACGTTGACCTTTTCCTTCATGCGCTCGTAGGAGGCGGTCGATTCGTCCGCCGTTCCCGTACGCTGGAAGCCCAAGGCCCCCGACTTCTTCAACAGGTCGGTGCCGGCATTCGAAGTCATGATGATGATCGTGTTGCGGAAGTCCACGACCCTTCCCTTTGCGTCCGTCAGGCGCCCGTCTTCCAGGATCTGGAGCAAGATATTGAAGACCTCCGGGTGGGCCTTCTCGATCTCGTCCAGCAAGACGACGGAATAGGGTTTGCGCCGCACCGCCTCCGTGAGCTGGCCGCCTTCGTCGTAGCCGATGTAGCCGGGAGGGGCGCCGACCAGGCGAGCGACGGCGTGCCGTTCCATGAACTCGGACATATCGACGGTGATCAGGGCGTCCTCGCTGCCGAACATGAACTCCGCCAGGATTTTCGCCAGATGGGACTTCCCGACGCCGGTGGGACCGACGAAGATGAAGCTGCCGATCGGCCGGCGAGGATCCTTCAGTCCGGCGCGGGCCCGGCGCAGGGCCTGAGCGAGCTTGCTAATCGCCTCGTCCTGACCGACGTAGCGGTTATGCATCGCCGTTTCCATCTCCAGGAGGCGTTTGGACTCCTCCTGGGCGATGCGCATGACGGGGATGCCGGTCCACATCGACACGACGTGGGCGATGTCGTCGGCACTCACGACCGGGCGGTCGGCCTGCGCTGCCGTGCTCGCCGTCAGTTCGGCACTGTCGATGCGCTCACGCAGCCGGGCCTCCTTGTCGCGGAGGGCGGCGGCCTTCTCGAACTGCTGATTCTGGATCGCCGCGTCCTTCTCGCCCTGCAGCTGTTCCAGGTCCTTGAGCGCCTGCTTCAGCGTTTGGGGCTGGCCACTGCGCTGCATACGCACCCGGCTAGACGCCTCGTCGATCAGGTCGATGGCCTTGTCCGGGAGGAACCGATCGGTGATGTAGCGCGCCCCCATCTCCGCGGCCGACTTCAGCGCCTCGTCACTGATGGTGAGGCGATGGTGCTGCTCGTAGCGTTCGCGGATCCCGTGCAAGATCTCGATAGTTTCCTCGACCGTCGGCTCGCGCACGGACACGGTCTGGAAGCGTCGCTCCAGGGCGGCATCGCGCTCGATGTACTTGCGGTACTCGTCCAGCGTCGTCGCGCCGATGCACTGCAGCTCGCCCCGGGCCAGGGCCGGTTTGAGGATGTTGGCGGCATCGACCGCCCCTTCCGCGGCACCGGCGCCGACCAGGGTATGGAGCTCATCGATGAAGAGGATGGCATCCCGCGACGACCGGATCTCCTCGATGATCTTCTTCAGACGCTCCTCAAACTCCCCGCGGTACTTCGTGCCGGCGACCAGGGAGCCAATGTCCAAGGTGAGCAGGCGCTTGCCGTGCAGCGTCTCCGGCACGTCGCCGGAAATGATGCGTTGGGCGAGCCCTTCGGCGATCGCCGTCTTGCCGACGCCCGGTTCGCCGATCAGGGCGGCATTGTTCTTCTGGCGGCGCGACAGAATCTGGATGACCCGTTCGATCTCCTTCTGCCGCCCGATGATCGGGTCGAGCCGGCCATCGGTGGCCATGGCCGTGAGGTCCATGCCCAGTTGATCCAGGGTCGGCGTGCGGCTAGCCTGCTTGCCTTCGGGATGCCCGCCGGCGTTGCTCTGGCTGAGCACGGTGATCGTCTGCTGGCGCACCTTCTCCAAATTAACGCCGAGGCTCTCCAGCACTCCCGCGGCGATGCCTTCGCCTTCGCGCACCAGGCCGAGCAGCAGGTGTTCCGTGCCGATGTAGTGATGACCGAGGCGGCGCGCTTCATCGACCGCCAGCTCAATCACCTTGCGGGCGCGCGGTGTGAGGCCGATTTCCCCGACCGGGGCACGATCGCCCCGTCCGATGATGAACTCAATCGCATTGCGGACCTTGTTCAGCTCTACGCCCAGATTATTGAGCACCTTGGCGGCGACACCCTCACCTTCGCGTACGAGGCCGAGAAGGAGGTGCTCCGTGCCGATGTAGTTGTGGTTGAAGCGTTGCGCTTCCTCCTGCGCCAGGGCGAGCACTTGGCGCGCTCGCTGGCTAAACTTATCGAATCGGTCGTTCTGCTGCACTCTCGTTGCCTCGCTTTCCTGCTGGTTTGGCGGAAGGGCGCTTACCAACCGGTAAGGATACGCTCCGGAGAGCCGCCACACCAGTGGCTCCCCGGTATCCGTCCTGTCTGGTAATACACACCTCCCTAGGACGCTTCCGCGCCCGTTTGAGTCTCGCCCTCCTGAGCGGACTCGCTGGCTGTCCCTTCGGTCCTGGCCTCCGGAACATCGGCTGATTCCCCGGTTGGTGTCTCCTCGTCGCCGTCGTGCTCGCCAGGCAGGTCGGCCTCGCTGGTTACCTCTTCATCGGCCTCGGCGTCATAATTCCGGCTCTCGCCATCCTGAGCGCCTTCCTCATCGTAGCCGCTGTAGGTGGTGTCCTCCAATGCCTTCAGGCTCAGGCCCAGGCGACGCTTCTTGCCGTCGATGTGGATGACCTGGAACTCATGCTCCTCACCCTCTTTGACCACCTCTTTCGGGTTGGTAATGTGGCGGTTGGAAAGCTCGGAAACGTGGGCCAGCCCCTCAACGCCATCCTCCACGCGGGCAAACGCGCCGAAGCTGGTGATCTTGGTGACGGTCCCCTGCACGATCTGGCCGACCTGGTACCGCTCTTCGATCGTGTCCCAAGGGTCGGCCTGCGCCCGCTTCAAGCTGAGCGCGATCTTCTTCTTGACGGGATCGACGCCGAGCACGTAGACGTCGACCTCGTCGCCGACGTGGAGGACCTGATTGGGATGATTGAGGTGCCCCCAGGAGAGCTGCGAAATGTGGATCAGGCCATCGGCGCCGCCGAGGTCGACGAAGGCGCCGAAGCTGCAGAGGTTGCTGACCCGGCCCTTGCGGACCTGGCCGATCTGCAACTCTTCCAGCAAAATGTCCTTGTTCTTGGCGCGAGTCTCCTGCGCCGCCGCCCGCTCCGAGAGAATCAGGCGGTTGCGATTGCGATTGAGCTCGATGATCTTCAGCGTCAGGGTCCGATGCATCATCTCGGCGAGCTTCTGCGTCAGCTCGTCTTCGCTGGAGTCGCCGCGTTCGCCGGACTCCCGCCGAAGACCCAAAACCTGGGAAATCGGCACGAAGCCGCGCAGCCCATGCACGTTGACCAGGAGACCGCCCTTGTTGTGGTCGATCACCTCGGCCTCGATGATCTCGTTGTCCTGCATGATTTGCTCGGCCAGACGCCAGCTCTTCTCCATCTTCGCGCGGCGGATGGACAGGACGGCGTGGCCCTCCGGCGTCTCCGGCATGAGCACGGACACGAGGACCGTTTCACCGACTTTCAGGTTCTTGGCTTCGTCGGCCGCGCCGAGTTCACGGCCACTGACGACACCTTCCGACTTGAGGCCGATGTCGACCAGGACTTCGTCGGGATCGACCCGCACGATGGTGCCTTCAATGACATCGCCCCGCGTCAGGCTACGGAAATTATGCTCCGGGCTATCGAGCAGTGCCTCGAACTCATCGGCGTCCAAATTCGTCGGATCTGGCCGGTCGAGCAGCCCGCTCACGGAAGGGATAAGAGAATCGGTCATAGAATGTACGAAAACCTCCAGCGGTAAGGTCGCCATTGGCGGTAAACCGTTGCTGGCGCCACAGACAGTATAGCCGATGCTGGGCCGCCGTAGCCGGTACTGCCGAATAAAGCAAGATTGATACCGGATGGGGGAGTGGTTCCCCCGGCAATGCCAACGGGCCGGCCGTCCATCGAATGGACGGCCGGCCCGTTGGCATACGCGAGCAAGTGAGGGGGAGCAGCGGTGGGTGCGGGGGCGGGGGAGAGGGGCAAGGGGACGGCCATTAGGGTCGCTCGGCTGGGACGAGGCGCTCGCGCGCCGTCCACGTGCGACCTATGTACCAGGTGTTCTGCCTGGGGCCTCCGCCCCGCGCCT
>JAICXR010000524.1 GCA_025980355.1 Chloroflexota bacterium
CCCGTAGCGGTGGAGCTCGTCCATCTCGGCGGGCAAGATGGTCCCGCCGCCGCCGCCGAAGACGAGCGTGTTCGCGCCCGCCTCCTTCAGCAGGTCGATCATGTACTTGAAGTACTCGACGTGGCCGCCCTGGTAGGACGACAGCGCGATGGCGTCGGCGTCCTCCTGCAGCGCAGCGCGCACCACGTCCTCCACCGAGCGGTTGTGGCCCAGGTGGATCACCTCGGCGCCCTGGCTCTGGATGATGCGGCGCATGATGTTGATCGCCGCGTCGTGGCCGTCGAACAGGCTGGCCGCCGTGACGAAGCGCAGCGGGGTGGTCTCGGCCTGGGTGGCGCCGGCGGGGACGTGCTTGGCGGGGGAACTCATGGCGACTCCGACATCGTGTGCTTGAACCCGACGATTCTAGTGGTTCGGCCCCGCCTCCGCTGGTGCACCGCCACATGCATGGCGGCGACGGTTGGTCTATTTCGCGTGCCAGCGGTCGTCGTCGCCCTTGGCGTAGCCCTGCTTCACCGCCGACCAGGCGACCTTGCGCGCCACTTCCTCGCGTGATTCGTCGCCGCGGCGCTTGTCCTCGTCGGCGTATTCGTCCCAGGCATGGTTGAACGCTTCCTTGTAGATCTCCTGGGCATGTTTCGGCAGGTGGTCGCGCACCGCGTCGGGCAGTTCGCTGAGGGTCCGGTAAGGCATGACGGCTCTCCGCAGGGACGGACTGTCAGCTTGGGGTATGCGGGATAAAGCGGCCGTCAAGCGGCTGCGACGTTTTGGTGCACGACGTCGAACGCGATCGCCGGGATCAGCCGCCTCGGGTGTCGACGGATGTCCAGGTGGGCACCCAGGTTGCGCCGCCGTCCGTGGAGACGGCCCAGTCCTGCCGGCAGGATTTCGCGGTGATGCCCGACCAGACGTTGCGCACCTGCACGGTCTTGCCCTCGACCTCGTCCATGCCGACGAAGGTGCCCACGCCGTCCTTGAATCCGCCCACCATCGGCGGGTCCAGCGTGCCGGTCTTGCTGTTCGCGAAGTAGACCCGCCACTGCTGCGTCTTGCGGTCGTACAGGCGCAGCGCCAGGTCCTCGCTGTGGCCGCCGGGCCCGTCGACTTCGAGCTGCCCGATGTTGGCCCAGTCGTCCCACAGGCGGTACACCGCATGCGTGCCGCTGAGGTCGCTCCACGCACCGGGCGAGGACAGCGGCTTCGCCACTGCCCGTATCCGCGTCGTCCACCGCCCCATGTTGAAGTCGAAGCCGTGCTCGGGCCCGCTGCCCTGCGCGTGGTGCACGTCGTAGTCGGGCGCCCTCTTCAATCGGGTGAGCTGCGCGACAAAGCCGGTGACCCAAGTCTTGCCGCCGTCGGGGGAAGTGGCGATCTCGTAGTGGTAGGAATCCGGCGTGATATTTGACCAGATGTCGCGCTGGAGGACCTTCTTGCCGGCAACCTCGGTCCAGGCGTGGAACACGCCGCGCCCGTTCGCGAACTCGCCGTACGAAGGCTCCTGCAGAGTGCCGTTGCTGCTGCCGGCAAACTGCTCGCTCCACTGCCCGGACTTCGGGTTGTAGAGGAACAGCGTCACTCCCTGGAAGTGGCCGCCGGCTCCCGCGGCTTCGATCTTCTCGATGTTGGCGCGCCCGTTCCACAAGGGCTGGTCGATCACTGTGCCCGTGAATTCGGTCCAGGCGCCGACGCCCGAGGCGGTGACGTCGCGGCTCTTGATCTGGGTCTTCCAGGTGCCGAAGTGGAAGTCGAAGGCGTGCTGCTGGTCGACACCCTGCGCCGCATCCGCGGCCGATGGCGATGGCCAGGCCGTCGTCGCTACCAGGGTAAGCAGGCAGGTCCGCAGGATCGTCGTGGCGCGCATGGGGTTGGTCCTCCCGTGGGGAACAGGTATCGACATCAATGGACGTAGTTGATCGCGATGGCCGGGGTCAGCGAACGCGTCGCGTTGTGCCCGCCCACGATCACGCGCGCGCCCAGCAGCACGCCAAGGCTCGCGCTGAAGTTGTATTCGACCGCGGGCGCATAACCGTAGGCGTCGCTGGAGCCGGCCCGCAGATGCACGGGTGTGGGCAAGGCATTGACCGGGTCGGCGCTGCCGTCGACGCGGGTGGCCGCGCCGTGGCTGCGGAACAGGTCCAGCGCCAGCACCCAGCGGCGGGCGACGCTGTATTCGAACGAGGAGCCGATGTAGAACGCGTCGCCCGGCCGCGCCGTGCCGCGGAAGCCGGGCGCGGTGCCGTAGACGCTGGCGCCGGTGACGTCGGCATCGCCGTTGAACGTGCGGGTGAGGTTGAGCCGCACGCGCAGCAGGCGGCCGTTCGGCATCCAGAAATAGCTCTGCGCGTTGAGGCCCAGCGTGGTGGCCCAGGCGCCGCCACCCATGCCGTCGC
>JAICXR010000557.1 GCA_025980355.1 Chloroflexota bacterium
CAACCCGGCGCCGACCGCGGCCGGCTACCCCACCTACTACATCCAGGCCCGCCTCGCGCGCCCGTCTTTCTACCAGGCCCATCTCGCCAGCTTCATCTTCGAAGGCGTCTTCGAAAGCTACCCCACCTTGAAGGTGGCGCTGCTGGAGGCCGGTTTCGCCTGGGTACCGCCCTACGTCTGGCGCATGGACTCGGACTGGAAGGGGTTGCGCCACCAGACGCCCTGGGTCAAACGGCTGCCCAGCGAGTATGTCTGGGCCCACATCCGCTTCGCCTCCCAACCCATGGACGAGCCGGAGCCGCCATCGGACCTGCTGAACCTGGTGCGCTGGATGGGCGGCGAGCGCACCCTGATGTTCGCCACCGACTATCCGCACTGGGACTGGGACGACCCGGCGCAGTCGTTCAAGACCTTCCCCCCGGACCTACGAAGGCGCATCTTCTGGGAGAACGCCGTGGAGACCTTCGGGCGATGAGCGAGCAACAGACCGGCATGGCCGACGATGCCGCTCCGGCTCCGGCCGGTCGACGCCAGCGCCGCCACGTCGTCTGCCGTGTGGACGAGCTGCCGCCCGGCCAGCGCAAGGTGATCGACGTCGACGGGCGCAGCATCGGCGTCTTCAACGTCAACGGGAAGTACTACGCCCTCCTCAGCCGCTGTCCCCACAAGGCGGCGCCCCTCTGCCTCGGCGTCCTCAAGGGGCTCATCACCGGGCCGGAGCCCTACCGCTACGAGATCGAGCGGGAGGGAGAAATCCTGCGCTGCCCCTGGCACGGCTGGGAGTTCGACGTGACCAACGGCCGCTCGATCTTCAATCCCCACCGGGTGCGGGCGAAAAGCTATGATGTAACGGTGGAGGCGGCCGAGGACGACCCGTCCGTCGAGACGTTCCCGGTGACGGTCGAGCGCCAGGTGGTGGTGCTGTTGGTGTAAGGAGCGTGCGGCAACGATGGGCGTCGACACCTTGGAGCAGGCGGCGGTAGAACAGCGAAATGCCGGCGCGACCGGCCTGGCCATCTTCGATACGGATATCCACCACACCGTCCGGTCGCCGGCGGACCTCAATCCCTATCTCCCGAGGGTCTATCAGCACCCGCGCTCCGACTTCGGCTTCAGCGGCAGCGGGATGAGCTACGCCAACAACGGCGGCGTCAAAGGCTATCGCGCCGACACCCTGGAGGACGGCAAGGTGCCGTCCGGCGGAGGGGTCAATGCCGTGGACCCGGAGCGGGTCCGCTGGCAGTTGCTCGACGCCTGCGGCATTTCGCTCGGCCTCCTGACCGGCGGGGGCGGCGCACAGTCCGGCGTCGACCCCGACTACGCCAACGCCCGCAATCGGGCCTTCAACGACTTCACGATCGAGCACTGGCTGGCGACTGATGCCCGCTTCCGTTTCGCCATGACGGTCAATGGTCAGGACCCGGAAGAGGCCGCCACGGAGATCGACCGCGTCGGCGACCATCCGGGCATCGTCTCGATCATCCTGCCCTGTGGCGCGCCGAAGGCGTATGGCCACCGCTTCTACCGGCCGATCCACGAGGCCTGCGCCCGGCACGGGCTGGCGATCTCCCTCCACTTCGGCGGGGAAGGCTCCGCCCCCAACCCGGCGCCGACGGCGGCCGGCTACCCCAGCTACTACATCCAGGGGCGGCTCGCCCGCCCGTCCTTCTACCAGGTGCACCTCAGCAGCTTCATCTTCGAGGGCGTCTTCGACCGCTTCCCGACCCTGAAGGTGGCGCTGCTGGAGAGCGGCTTCGCCTGGGCGCCGGCCTATATCTGGCGCATGGACGCGGACTGGAAAGCCCTCCGGCATCAAACGCCCTGGGTGAAACGCTTACCCAGCGAGTACGTGCGCGACCACATCCGTTTCGGTTCCCAGCCCATGGACGAGCCGGAGCCGCCGGAGGCGCTGCTCGACATCGCGCGCTGGATGGCGGCCGAGCGCACGCTGATCTTCGCCACCGACTACCCGCACTGGGACTGGGACGACCCTGCCCAATCCTTCAAGTCGTTGCCCCCGGACCTGCGCCGGCGCATCTTCTGGGAGAACGCCGTGGAGACGTTCGG
>JAICXR010000238.1 GCA_025980355.1 Chloroflexota bacterium
GCACAGCGCATCGTTTCGGGTGATATCCCCGACTCCCTGCGCGACCGGCGCGTGGTTGCACTCGACATCGGAGCGCTGATTGCCGGAGCGAAATACCGCGGCGAGTTCGAAGATCGCTTGAAGGCGGTGCTCAAGGAAGTCACCGAGGCCGCTGGCCAGGTGATCCTGTTCATCGACGAGCTGCACACCGTGGTCGGCGCCGGCGCCGCCGAGGGCGCCATGGACGCCAGCAACATGCTCAAGCCGATGCTGGCGCGCGGCGAGCTGCACACGATCGGCGCGACGACCCTCGACGAGTACCGCAAGCACATCGAGAAGGACGCCGCCCTGGAGCGCCGCTTCCAGCCGGTGTTCGTGGGCGAGCCGTCGGTGGAGGACACCATCTCCATCCTGCGCGGCCTGCGCGAACGATACGAGCAGCACCACAAGGTGCGCATCAAGGACTCCGCCCTGGTGGCGGCCGCCGTGCTGAGCAATCGCTACATCAGCGACCGCTTCCTGCCCGACAAGGCGATCGACCTCGTCGACGAGGCGGCGTCCCGCCTCCGCATGGAGGCGACGAGCCGACCGGCCGAACTGGACGAGGTGCTGCGCCGGGTGATGCAACTGGAGATCGAGCGCGAGGGGCTGCGCAAGGAGAAGGACGAGGCCTCCCAGGCGCGCCTGGGCAAGCTGGAGGCGGAACTGGCCGGGCTGAAGGAGCAGGCCACGGCGCTGGAGACGCGCTGGCAACAGGAGTTGTCCCAGCTCAATACCGTGAGCCAGCTCCAACAGCGGATCGACGCCGCGCGCACGGAGATGGAGCAGGCCGGGCTGCGCTACGACTACGAGCGCGCCGCCCGGCTGAAGTATGAGATCAGCCAGCTGGAACAGCAGCTTGCCGCTTCCCAGCAGGGACAGCGCGAACGTCACGACGACGGGCGCAGCCTGGTGCGCGAGGAGGTGGGCGAGGAGGACATCGCCGAAGTCGTGAGCAAGTGGACCGGCGTGCCGGTCAGCCGCATGCTGCAGGGCGAGGTGCAGAAGCTGATCCAGATGGAGGAGCGGATGCGGGAGCGCGTCGTCGGCCAGGAAGACGCCATCTTGGCCGTGGCCAACGCCGTGCGGGCGGCACGGGCTGGGTTGCAAGACCCCAACCGACCGCTCGGTTCCTTCCTCTTCATCGGCCCGACCGGGACCGGCAAGACGGAGACGGCGCGGGCGCTGGCGGAGTTCCTCTTCGACAGCGAGCAGGCGATGGTGCGCATCGACATGTCGGAGTACCAGGAGAAGCACACCGTCTCCCGGCTGATCGGCGCCCCCCCCGGCTATGTCGGCTACGACGAGGCCGGCCAGTTGACGGAGGCGGTGCGGCGTCGCCCCTACTCGGTCATCCTCTTCGACGAGGTGGAGAAGGCGCATCCCGAGGTCCTGAACATCCTGCTGCAACTGCTGGACGACGGCCGCCTGACGGACGCCCAGGGGCGCACCGTCGACTTCCGCAACACCATCGTCATCATGACGAGCAACCTTGGTAGCCAGTGGATCACGGAACGCGACCTGCGTTGGGAGACGATCCGCGACCGCGTCATGGCTGCGGTGCGCGAGCATTTCCGTCCGGAGCTGCTCAACCGGATCGACGACATCGTGATCTTCCGCCAGTTGGGCCTGGAGCAGATCGAGAAGATCGTGGAGATCCAGTTGCAGGGGCTGCGCCGCCGCCTGGCGGAGCGCAAGATCACCCTGGAGCTCACCCCGGCCGCGGCGGCCCTGCTGGCGCGGGAAGGTTTCGACCCGGTGTATGGGGCCCGGCCCCTGAAGCGGACGATCCAGCGGGAGATCGTCCAGCCGCTGGCCATGCGCCTCCTGCAAGGCCAGTTCCAGGACGGCGACACGGTGGTGCTCGACGCCGAGGACGGGGTGCTCGCCTTCCAGGCGAAGGCCGCGCCGGAGGCCGTGGCGGCGGCATGAGGCGGGGGGGGCCGTCACCGCGGCCCCCGCCCCAATGATCGATCGTTGACCCTTCCGGCCCGCGAGTTGAGCATTTCCGCGCGAGATGCTACCTTTGATATGTCACCGTTATGCCCGGCGGCCGTGCGGCGCGCCTCGGGCAGCGCACCGGCGAATTCACTGCCGTCACGGAGGAAGCATGCTGCATTGGCCGGTCCATCTCCCGGCGGCCCGCCGAACGGCGGCGCTGCTCGTCGGCGCGCTGTTGCTGACCAGTTGCGCGTCGCCGCGCAGCGCCCCGGCGCGCACCGGGGGCGGGGGGGCGCAGGTGCCGCCGCCGGCGAACCAGCCGACGTTCACGGTCACACGCGGTTCAATTACCGACATCATCCAGTCGTCGGGGCGGGTGGTGGCGGCACAGCAGCAGGTGCTGTACTTCCGGCAGTCCGGCCACCTCAACTCCTTCGCCGTGCATTTGAACGACACTGTCAAGGCCGGTCAGGTGCTGGCCACGCTGGACACGTCGGCGTTGCAGGCGCAGATTCAGCAGGCGCAGGCAGCCGTCGACGCGGCGAATCTGACGTTGGAGGCGGATAAGGAAGCGCAGGCCACCGCGGCGAGCACCGCGTCGAGCAGCGGCCAGGTGATCACCCCGCAGGACGTCGCCTCGGCGGACGCGGCGGTAAAGAGCACGCAAGCCGCCTACGACGCTGCCCAGGCGAACCTGACGGCGGTCGAGACGCCCAACCCCCAGGCGGTGAAGCTGGCCCAGGCCGCGGTGACACAGCAGCAATCGGCGCTGGCCAAGGCGCAACTCCAACTGCAGAAGTTGACGGCGGGGCCCAGCGCGACCGATGTGCAGCAGGCGCAGGCCGGCGTGCGTAGCGCCCAGGCGAAGCTGGACGCCGCCCAGCAGCAACTGAAAGTCGTGCAGGCCGGCCCCACGGCCGTCCAAATCGCCCAGGCCCGCGCGACGCTGGAGCAGGCGCAGGCCCAGTTCCAGACTGCCAACGCCGCCTACGCCGTCTTCCAGAACGGACCGAGCGATGCCCAGCGCCAGCAGGCGGCATTAGCGGTGACCCAGGCCAAGAATGCGCTGTTCGCCGCCCAGACCAAGCGCGACAGCGTCTGTAGCAACGCCGGCAAGACGACCAGCCAGGCCGATTGCAACGTCGCCAACGCCGCAGTGGCGACGGCCCAGAGCAACCTTGACGCGGCGCAACAGGCCGTGAGCCAGTTGGGGAGCGTCTCGCCGACGGACCGGCTCGCCGCCGAGGCCGCCTACAAGAAGGCGGAGGACGCCTTTACCGCCGCCCAGCAGACCTACCAGGAAATGCTGCAAGGGGCCTTGCCCGCCTCGTCCGGCGGCGCCTCGTCCAGCGGCCATATCAGCCACGCCACCCAGGTGGCACAGGCCCAGGGCGCGGTGCAACAGGCCCAGGCCGGCGTGATCGCCGCCCAGGCGACCCTCACCGGGTTGACGCCGACGGCCAACGCCATCGCCCAGGCGCGGCAAGCGGTGGCGACCGCCCAGGCCGGCCTGCACAACGCCCAGGTGCAGCTCGACGGGTTGCTCAACCCGTCCGCCACGGCCGTCCAGCAGGCGAAGGACCAGGTCAGCGAAGCGGCGGCCGCGATCACCGCGGCCCAGGCCAAAGCCCAGAAGCTGCGCGACCTTGTTGGTCAGGCGAACACGAACGACCTGGATATCGCCATCGACCAGAACGCCGTCACCCAGGCGGAGCTTGCGGTGGGTGCCTTGCAGGACCAGCTTTCGCAAATGCAGATCGTCGCGCCGTTTGCCGGGAAGGTCATCGCCACGTCCGGTCAGGCCGGCGACCAGATCGGCGCCTACGCCCCGGTCTTGACCATCGCCAATCCCGCGACCTTGCAGGTGGCGGTCGACCTCTCGCCGGACCAGCTTTCCCGCGTTGCCATCGGCCAGCAGGTCACCATGACGCTCCGCGAATTCCCGGGACAGAATATCAGCGGCACCGTCACCGGCTTGCCGAGCGTCGTCCTGGCGTCGAGCAACCAGGACCAGAACAGTCCGGGCGCGGCCGCGGCCGCCGGGTCCTCCGGCGGAGGCGGTGGGGCATCGTCCGCCGCCCCGGCCGTCGATCCGAATGCGGTGACCATCACGCCGAAGTGGCCGGGGCCGGGCGTGGGCCTCGGCTCCGTCGCCAAGCTCAGCATCAGCGCCGAGACCAAGACGGGTGTCCTGCTGGTGCCGACATCTGCGATCAACAAGACGGCGAATCGCACCTTTGTCCTCGTCGAGAACAACGGGCATCAACTGCCGGTGACGGTGCAGATCGGCATTCAGAATACCGATATGACCGAGATTACGTCCGGGCTGACGGCGGGGCAGAAGGTCTTCCAGCGCGCCGGATAGCAGATAGCAATTGACGCCGCCTATCGCTGTTCCACGTGCCGTCCATGCCGTAGAGTGACGGGAGTGGAATCTATGAGCGAGGAGCCGGTCGAGGAGGGCCGTCACAATGAAAGCGCACGCCATCAAGGATATGCCGGTCGTGAGTATGGCCGACGGCACGAAGCTGGGCAACGTGCAGGAGCTCCTGTTCGATACCACGAAGTTGCGGCTGGCAGCATTGCTGTTGTCGTCCGGCGGCAGCAAGTCGCTGGTGCCGTTTGAGGCGGTGCGGAGCTTCGGCAACGATGTCATCACCGTGGAGAACGTGTCGGTCACGCAGGGCGCCGAAGGGAACGCCACCGCTGGCGCCTATCGCACCCTGAAGGAGTTGGGGAGTCTGCGCGCGATCAACGGCGAAGGCACCTGGCTGGGCGACGTCCGGGAGATCGAGGTCGCCCCGAAAGACGGCACGGTCGAGCAGATCAACGTCCATAAAGGTGGCATCCTCGGCCTGGGCGGTACGACGACCAGCGTCCCGGCGGCGGCGATTCGCGGGATTGGCCCCAAGGTGCTGACCGTGGACATGCCGGTTGCCGGCGCCGGGACGCCGGCCGCGTCGTAGCGGCCCGATTCGGCCTTCGCGTGGCGGTATGGCCTGGAAATTGCTTCCACTTGGAAGCATTGATCGATAGCCTGCCGGGTCCCGGCGGCGTTCATGCCGCTCGGCGGCGAGGAGCAAGCGGATCATGGGTGAACTGTTCGAAGCGTTGCTGGGTGGCGCCGGCTGGGGCGTCGGTTTGGGCGTGGTGCTCGGCGTGGCCTCGCTCGCCGGAAAAGGCTTGCGTCCGGTGGCGAAAGAGACGCTCAAGCTGGGCATGACGGCCGGCACACGCCTGCAAGAGTGGACCGCGGAGATGCGCGAGCAGGTCGACGACATCGTGGCGGAAGCGCGGGCCGAGCAGGGGAGCACCTCGGACGGCGAGGCGGCGGCCGCCAAAGGCGAGGCTGTGGTGACGCCGTCGGGCGAGCCGGCGGCGTCGGCGGCGAAACGCCGCCGCGCCGAGTCCGGCAACTAGGCCCAAAGGCATGGCACAGGCGAGCGACACGCAGACGGCGGCGGCCGATGTCGTGCACTCCAGCGCGACCCGGACCCGCCTCCGCCTGAAGGCGCGCGACCGTGGCAAGGGCGGACTGGCCCGCATCAAGCAGGTGGCGGAACATCAACCGGGTGTCACCGGGGTCGAAGTCAACGACCGTACCGGCAGCGTGCTCATTCACCATCGACCGGACGCCGCCCCGGGCAGTGGCCTGACTTCCGCCCTGGGAGACGTCGGCGTCATCCTCCACGGCCTGGAAGAAGGGGACATCGGCGGACCGGGCGAGCACAGCGAGGCAGCGACGGCCGTGGAGGCCGCCATGACCGATCTCAACCGCCGCGTCGCCATGGTCACCGATGGCAAGGTGGACCTGAAGTTCCTGTTGCCGGCGGGCCTCATCGCCGCCGGCCTCTGGCGCGTGGCGGC
>JAICXR010000408.1 GCA_025980355.1 Chloroflexota bacterium
ATGCGACGGCCAGGGCGGCGTTGGTGACGATCGTCTCGCAGAAGATGCTGGCCGTCTCCGCCAATGCCATCGGCGTGTGCCGTTGCAGAGGCGTGCGTTTGGCCAGATTGAGGTTGTGGTAGGCATGCCCTAACTCGTGCGCCATCGTCTGCATGCTGCCGAAGGAGGGCTTGAAGTTCATCATCACCCGGGACTCGTCGGCGCGGACGCTCATGCAGAAGGCGCCGTCGCGCTTGCCGTCCCGGGGCTCGGCGTCGATCCAGCGTTCGTCGATCGCCCGCGCGGCCAGCTCGGCAAGGCGCGGCGAATAGCTCCGGAACTGCTCGACCAGGAACCGGGTGGCCTCGTCGAAGCGCCAGGGACGGCTGCCGGCGGCACCGCCCACCGGCGCCATCAGGTCCCACCAGGGCAATATCTGCTTCCCCAGGAGCCGGGCCTTAGCGCGCAAATAACGGCGGAAGTCGGGGAACGCCTCAGTGCAGGCGTGCTGCATCGCCGCCAGGGCGTCGCGGTCCATGGCGTTGGCGAAGAGCGCCGCGTCGAGCGGGTCCTTCCAGGCCCGGCGGGCGCAGAGGGTGTTGACTTCCCCCTTGATGCTGTTGATCGCCGCCGCCAGCGGCAAGGCCGCCGTCTCCCAGCCGGCGATCTCGGCGCGGTAGGCGGCCTCGCGCACCGCCCCGTCGGCGTCCAGCGCCAGCCCACGCACCGCGCTCATCGGCAGCGTCCTGTCCTCGCCGCCCGGCATCCGGACGGTCGCGGTGAGGCGGGAGGTGAGGTTGCCGTGCAGCTTCGCCCAGGCCGTGCCCGCCGACAGGTTGAGGTGGGCGGCCAGGTCCTCCTCCGACTCCGACATCTGGTGCTGCGCCGCTTCCGCCGCCTGGCGCAGGGCGAAAGCATGGGCCTGGGCCAGGGGGGAACGGGCGATCAGCATGTCGATATCCAGCGAACCGAGCCAGGCATCGTAGCGCGTGTCCAACTGGCGGAGGGCGACGAGCTGGCCCTGCAACTCCGACAGTTTGGCTTGGGCCAGGTCGTTGCGGGAGTCGGTGGAGACGAAGGAGGTGAGGTAGGCGGAGACCGTCCGCACCCGATCGGAGAGGAGATTCATGTGCTCGGTCACCGCGGCGAAGCCGGCCAGCGTCGTCGGGTCGATCAGGTTGGAGTCGCGCTTGCGGACCCCGTACTGATCGCAGAGTCGGCGCAGCTCCCCGATGTCGGCGGCGATCGCGGCGAAGGCGTCGCGAAACTCCGCCGATTCCAGGCCCGGGAAAATCGGCGTCATGTCCCAATGGGCGAGTCTGGTCGCCTCCTCGCCGTCCGGCGGTACGGTGGCCGTCACGCCGGTTCTCCTCTGGGCTCTTTCGGCAGCCAGAGCGACATCGTCGTTCCCCGCCCTTCACCGGGGCTCTCCGCCCAGATGCGCCCGCCGTGGGCTTCCGCGATGGTCCGGCAGATATAGAGGCCCAGCCCGAGGCCGGGCAACACGAGCCGTTCGGCGTTGGCGCCCCGATCGAACGGCTCGAACACGGCGTCCGCGGCCCCTTCCGGCAGGCCGATCCCCTCATCGCGGACCTGTAACAGCACGCCGTCCTCCTGTTCGGCCAGGGTGACATGGATATCCCCGCCTTCGGGCGAGTACTTGATGGCATTTTCCAGCAAGTTGGTGATGATCTGCTCGATCTGGCTCACGTCGGCGACGATCGGCAATGGAGTCGCCGGCAGTTGGGCGATCAGGTGGTGTTTGGCGCCGTCCTCGGCGGCGAAACGGGCGGTGATGTCGCGCAGTCGCGCGGCGAGGTCGAAGGGCTGCAGTTGAACGGTCGTCTTGCCGCGCCGCAGGCGCGAGACGTCCAGCAACTCCATCGTGAGGGTGGTGAGCTTCTGGGTCGCCGCCAGCAGGCGATCGACATAGTGCTCGGCCCGGTCGCGGTCCAGGCCCCCCTGACGGACATTGTGCTTCAGCAGTTGGGCAAAGCCGCTGATGTTGGTGACGGGCGTGCGGAGTTCGTGGGACGCCACCGCGATGAATCGCTCGCGGGCGGCGATCGCCTCCTGTGCCGACTGGTAGAGCCGGGCATTGTCGATCGCCATGCCGCAACGTTCCGCCAGCGCCTCCGCCAGGGCCAGGTCGGCGGGGCCGTAGCGGCGGCGTGATTCGCTGGCGATGAAGGACATGGCGCCGATGATGTGGCCACGCGCCGCGAGGGGAACGTACATGACCGACTGGACCCCCAACTGATCAATCAATCGGCGGTGCTCCGGATCGGTGATGGATCGCACCACGTCGGGGGCCGTCACCTCCGGCACCACGCGTGCCTGGCCGGTGCGCAAGACGGTCGCCGGCCCCGACGTTCGCTGGGGATCGATCGGGAAGAGGTCGACCAGTTGCTGGACCAGCGCTTCTTTGGTCGGGTCGACGTGCGCCACCGCCAGGCGGCGGGCGCTCCCATCCTCTTCCAAAATATTCACGGTACACCAGTCCGCCAGCACGGGCACGGCCAGGCGGGCGACTTGCTGCAACGTCTCGTGGTAGTCGAGGGACGCGGCCAGGGCGGAACTGACCTCTGCCAGGAAGCCCAGCCGCTCCTGCGCCGATTCCGCCACCGCGCGCGCCGCCTGTTCCCGGACGAGCAGAGCGTGGGCGTGTTCCGCCTCCTGGCGTTCCCCCTCGGCCTGCATCTGCCAGAGGCTTTCCCGCCGCGAGCGGGCGATGATGTCGGCAACGCGGACCGCCAAACGCCGGGCGATGGCCCGCTGACGCTCATCGAAGGGATCGGGGCGCGCGCGATTCAGGAAGAGCACGCCCAGCGGCGGCGAGCCGTCGGATGGCAGCAAGGACACGGCAAGGTAGGACCGTACCCCGAGCAGGCGCGCCCGGGGGCTTGTTTCCGGTTCCAGGCCGGCGTCACCTTCCACCGGTTCCTGGCTGGCGAGCGCCGCCGGCCAGAGGGGCGGCTCGGGTGCCGGGTGCGGCTGACGATCGTAGGCGGCGCCTTGCGGCAGCCGGGTGGCCCGATGCCGAACGTACCCACCGCGCGGCCGGGCCGGGTCGTCCAGGAGCAACAGGGTCGCCCAGGTGAGATCCAACATCTCCACGAGGCAGAGGACCGCATCTTCCGCCGCCATGTCGACGAGGCTACGTTGCAGCGGTGCCGCGGGCGGCTGGGCCTGTTCCGCTTCCAACATTCGGCTCTCGTCTCGACCTGTCAGCCTCGGCGCTGACCGCTTCAGGCGTTCCGGCGGCACGCGCCGCGTGGCACTGTCCATCATCATCATCGCCGGCATGTAGGGATTTTCCAGTGCGCCTCGTTTCTCGGCTGCCAGCATGGCCCGCCCGCATCGTCGGGCGGCCAGTAGCACCACCGCTTGATTACGAGGCTACCAGATTGTGCCTTAATCGTCGCCGGTTTAAAGACATTATAGGTATGAAGTCCCCCCGCGCGGAGCCTGCGGCGAGGCTCCAGGTTTTGCGAC
>JAICXR010000135.1 GCA_025980355.1 Chloroflexota bacterium
ATCGAAGTGACGAACCTGACGAAATACTATGGGCAGCGGGCCGCCATTCACGACCTGACCTTTTCCGTCAAGCAGGGAGGGATCCTCGGTTTGCTCGGCCCGAACGGCGCCGGCAAGACCACCACGATGCGGATATTGACCGGCTACATGCCGCCAAGCTCGGGCACGGCCGTTGTGGCGGGCTACGACGCATTCAACGACTCCTTGAAGCTCCGCCAACATATTGGCTACCTGCCGGAGCGGGTGCCGCTCTATGAAGACATGACCGTCGTCTCCTATCTGCGCTATGCCGGACGGATCCACGGGATGCCCCGCGCCAAGATCAGCGGGCGCGTCGACGAGTTGCTCCCGCTCTGCCACGTCTTCGAGTTCCGGGATCGCCTGATCGGCAAGCTCTCGCGCGGCCAGCGCCAGCGCGTCGGCATCGCCCAGGCCCTGGTCCACGACCCGGAGGTGGTGGTGCTGGACGAGCCGACGGTCGGCCTCGACCCGCGCCAGATCATCGAGACCCGGGCCTTGATCAAGAGCCTGGCCGGGCGGCACACCGTCGTCCTCAGCACGCACATCCTGCCGGAAGTCAGTGTCGTCGCCACCGAGGTGGTCATCATCCACGAGGGCCACGTCATCGCCCAGGACACGCCCCAGAACCTGATGGCCCGCCTGCAGGCGGGGCAGAGCTACCGCCTGGTCGTGCGCGGTCCGGTCGGGGCGGTGCGGGAGGCGCTGAGCAGCCAGAACGGCGTCAGCAGCGTCGAGGCCCGCGAGAGCAACGACGGCACTGCCGAGTATCTGATCCAGAGCGACGTCAACGACGACATGCGCGAGGAGCTGGCGGCGTTGGTGGTGCTGCAAGGCTGGGGCCTGCGCGAGCTGACGGCGCTCGGCATGAGCCTGGAGGAGGTCTACTTGAAGCTCACCACCGAGGAAGAACACGAGGCCGCATGAAAAATACGGTAACCATCGCCGGCCGCGAGCTGATCTCCTATTTCGGCTCCCCGGTCGCCTACGTCGTCGCCGCCGCGTTCCTGGCCATCAACGGCTTCCTCTACGGCGTGATCATCTCCGGCTCCAAGCAGGCCGACATGAGCTTCGTCTTCAGCGACATGGGCATCGTCTTGCTGTTCGTCATCCCCGGCATCACGATGCGACTCCTGGCGGAAGAGCAACGCATGGGCACCATTGAATTGCTCCTCACGGCGCCGGTGCGCGACTGGGAAGTGATCGTCGGCAAGTTCGCCGCGGCGATGGCGCTCTTCCTGCTGATGCTGGTGCCGACCGGGCTCTACGTGCTCTTCCTGATGCTCTGGGGCCACCCGGATAGCTCCACGATCCTGACCGGCTACGTCGGTATCATCCTGGTCGGCGCCGTCTTCGTGTCGATCGGCCTGCTCACCTCCGCCATCACCCAGAACCAACTGGTGGCGTTCCTCATCGCCTTCGTCGTGAGCCTGATCCTCTGGCTGATCGACGGCCTGTCCGCCAACTTTACCGGCACCGGCGGTAGTGTCCTCTCCTATCTCGCCCTGCAGCAACACCTGAGCGATTTCGAGAGCGGCTCGGTCCAGAGTCAGGACCTCGTGTATTTGCTCAGCGTGACGATCTGCGCGCTCTTCCTGGCGACCCGACTGCTCGAGACCCGGAGGTACCGATAATTGCGTAACGATGACATTTTCCGCCGCGTCGCGCCCTATGCGGGCATGGCTGGCGGGCTGTTGCTCTTCGCCGCGGCCGGCGTGGCGCTCGTGGCCGGCCACGTCAACGCCGTCCTGATCTGGCTGCTGGTCGCCGCCGGGCTGCTCCTGATCTTCTTCGTCGCGGCCGATCCCGACCGCGTCATGCAGATGCTGGGCGGCCGTCAGGCGCGCTACGGCTCGATGGCCGGCGTCACGTCCGTGCTGTTCATCGGCATCTTCATCTTCATCAACTTCTTCGGCGCGAAGTACAACCAGCAATGGGACTTCACCAAGAACGGCCAGTTCACCCTGACCTCGGCCACCACAACGCTGGTGAAGGGGTTGCAGCAGCCGGTGCAGATCATCGGCTTCTATACCAGCGACCCGAACACCGGCGGCGCCGGCAAGGCGGACGCCCAGAAGCTGCTGGCCCGCTACACCGCCCTGTCGTCCAAGATCGCCGTGTCGTTCGTCGACCCCGACGTCAACCCGGCCGAGGCGACGCAATATAAGGTGACCGCCGTGCCGACGCTGGTCGTGACCTCCGGCGGCAAGCAGCAGCAGGTGCAACAGGCGGACGAGCAGGACATCACCAGCGCCATCCAGAAAGTCACCAGCGGCACGACGCCGAAGGTCTACTTCCTGCAAGGGCACGGCGAGCCGACGATCGCCGCCGGCAGCGGCCCCAGCTTCTCGATCCTGGTCGGCGACCTCACCAAGAACAACCTCGACGGCCAGCCCCTGAACCTGTTGACGACGGGGAAGGTGCCCGGCGATGCCGCGGTGGTGGTGGAGGCGTCGCCCACCACGCCCTACAGCAGCGCCGAACAGCAGGCGCTCCAGAGCTACCTGGCGGGCGGCGGGCGGATGTTGGTGCTGTCCGCACCGTTCGCCACCGACAACCTGGACTGGCTGCTCAAGCCCTACGGCGTGAGCATGGATGGCGGCCTGGTCGCCGATATCGACAGCTCCATCTCCGGCCAGCCCCAGGCGGTCGTGATCCAGACCTACCAGACCGGCGGCATGCTGACGAACCCCCTGCCGCCCGGCGTCTACCTGGACACGACGGCCCTCAACGTCGCCGCGACGGCGCCGAGCGGGGTGACGGTGACGCCGGTGGCCAAGACGTCCGCCAACAGCTACCTGGTGACGGACCCCAAGGCCACGTCGATCGACCCGACGAAGGACAAGAAGGGCCCCTTCACGATCATGGCCAGCGTGGAGAAGACGGCGCCCGCCGCCTCCGCCACCCCCGGTGCCGCCGCGCCGACCCCGGCGCCGACGCCGGATGCCAACGCCAAGCCGCCGACGCGCCTGGTCGTCGTGGGCGACACGGCCTTCGTCACCGACCAGTTGTTGAGCTCCAACGCCCAGATCGGCGAGGACAACAGCGAGGCGGCGATCGCCGCCCTGAAGTGGCTGACGACGCAGCCGGGCGGGGTGATCATCCCGACGAAGGCGCCGTCGGACCTCTCCATGGTCCTGCTCGGCTGGCAGCAGAACCTGCTGGTCTTCACCAACGTGCTCTTCGTGCCCGCCCTGGTGCTGCTCGCCGGCCTCGCCGTCTGGCTGCGTCGACGTTAGGGGCGGCGTGCCCCGTGAATAGATACGGACAGTCATGAACCCGCGCGTTACTATCGTCCTGCTCGTCGTCTTCGTCGCCCTCGGCGTGGCGATCTTCGTGAGCGACCGCACCGGCGGTGGCGCTGCCGCCGGCACGCCGACGCCAAACATGGGCGTCTTCAGCTTCCAACCGGCGGACGTGCACACGCTGACCATCGAATACACCGGCAAGTCGATCACCGTGCAGCAGGACACCTCCGGGAACTGGCAACTGATCGACCCGAAGACCCAGTACTCCGATTCCACGCACATCGCCGGCGTGGTGGCGACGCTCGCCAACATGCAGAAGACGCGCGACGTGCCGATGGGGACGAACAGCCCGAGCGCGTTCGGCCTGGACAAGCCCTACCTGACGGCCACGGCGACCCTGAAAGACGGCAGCAAGCACGTGCTGATCGCCGGCGCCAAGAACCCCGGCGGCGACAGCTATTACTGCCAGGTCCAGGGCCAGCCGGGCCTCTTCCTGGTCGCGCTGATCGACGTCGACAGCATGGCCCAGCTGGTCGCCCAGCCGCCCATCGCCACCCCCACCGCCGTGACCACGCCCATCGCCGTGAGCACGCCCGCGCCGGGGGCGACTGCGGGTGCGGTGGGGACGGCGACGCCGTAGGGGGGGCGGTGCCGCAGTCTGCCAAGGAGCCGGGAGATAAATCTCCCGGCTGAACCGACAAAGCCCCTCCGGGGCTGCCAGTTATCAGCAACGGTGCTCGTGCGGAGCAGCCCCGGAGGGGCTTTGTCGGTTCAGCCAGACGCTTCAGCGTCTGGTCCCTCCGCCGCAGGGGACGCCACCTCACGGCGATCAGGAGAGAGGGCCCCGGGCGCGCGCCACGGCCCGTTGCCAGCCGGCGTAGCGGGCGGCGCGTTCGGCGTCGTCGATCCGGGGGAGGAAGCGGCGATCAAGGCGCCAGGCGTCGGCCAGGTCCGCCGTGGACGCCCAGAGGCCGGCGCCGATCCCGGCCAGGAAGGCGGCGCCGAGGGAGGTGGTTTCGCCGACCGTGCCGCGCTCGACGGGGATGCCCAGCAGGTCGGCCTGGGTTTGCATAAGTAGGTTGTTGGCGGAGGCGCCGCCGTCGACGCGCAGGGCGGTGAAGGCGACGCCCTCCTGCTCGATGGCGCGGACCAGGTCGCAGGTCTGATAGGCGATCGACTCCAGGGTCGCCCGCACGATCGCGGCGCGGCCGCTGCCGCGGGTGAGGCCGACGATGGCGCCCCGGGCGTAGGGGTCCCAGTAGGGCGCGCCGAGGCCGGTGAAGGCCGGCACGACGTAGACGCCGCCGGAATCTGCGACGGACGACGCCACCGCTTCGCTGTCCGCGGCGCTCGAGATGAAGCCCAGCTCGTCGCGCAGCCACTGGACGGCCGCCCCCGCCACGAAGACGCTGCCCTCCAGCGCGTAGGACGGCGCCGGCGCACCGCCGTCACCGGCGCCGACGGCGGCGGTGGTCAAGAGCTTGCCGTCGGGGACGACGCGACGGCGGCCGGTCTGGACGAGGAGGAAACAGCCGGTGCCGTAGGTGTTCTTGGCCTGGCCGTCGGCGAAGCAGGTCTGCCCGAACAGCGCCGCCTGCTGATCGCCGGCCACGCCGCAGATCGGCACCGCCAGGCCCTGCGCCGCGGCGGGGGCGGTCACCGCCAGTTGCCCGCAGGACGGCGCCACCGCCGGCAGCACGGCGGGCGGGACCCGGAAGAGGCGACAGAGCTCCGGGTCCCATCGCTCGTCCGACAGCGAGTAGAGGAGGGTACGGGAGGCGTTGGTGCGATCCGTCAGGTGGCAGGCGCCCCGGGTGAGCCGCCAGATCAGCCAGGCGTCGATGGTCCCGACCGCCAGCTCACCGGCTTCGGCGCGCCGCCGGGCGCCGGGGATGGCGTCCAGCAGCCAGGCGATCTTCGTGCCGGAAAAGTAGGGGTCGAGCAGCAGGCCGGTGCGGCTGCGCACGAGGTCCTCGACGCCGTCGCGGCGGAGGTCGTCGCAGGCGGCGGCGGTGCGGCGATCCTGCCAGACGATCGCCCGTGCCAGCGGCGTGCCGCTGGCGCGCTCCCAGAGCACCGTCGTTTCGCGCTGATTGGTGATGCCGAGGGCGATGGGCCGGTAGCGCCCTTCCGCCTGCTCCAACACGGTCTTCAGGCCGCTCTGGACGCTCTCCCAGATCTCCTCCGGCGCGTGCTCCACCCAGCCCGGCTGCGGGTAATACTGGCGGAACTCCTCGTCGGCCTGGGCCACGATGGCGCCCCGCCGATCCACCAGGCAGACCGCGCTGCCGGTCGTGCCCTGGTCGATGACGAGGACGGCCGGCTCAGCCACGGCGTCGCCGGTTGGCTTCCAGGTAGGCGATGGACCGGCGGTAGGTCTCCTCGTCGATCATGCCGGAGCTCATGTACAGGTTGAGCATGATCGGCAGTTTGAGGATGGAGTGCAGGCGGACGCCGAGCTCCTTCATTCGCTCGCTGCCCCCCTGCTCACGGTCCACCAGCACCACGGCGTCGCGTACGCGTAACCCCGCCGCGCTCAGCAGTTGCACCGTCTCCACCAGGCTGCTGCCCGTGGTGATCAGGTCGTCGATCACCAGCACCCGCATGCCCGGCGTGAAGCTGCCCTGGATCGTCGCCCCGACGGCGGAGCCGGGCACGCCATCGTCCTCATCGGACGCGCCGGTCGTCACCGCCTGCTCGGGCGTGCGCTGGCGGGCGTAGACCATCGGCACATTCGTCGCCAGCGAATAGGCGGTCGCCAGGTGGAGGCCGCCGTAGGGCACCCCTGCCACGATGTCGAACGGGTCGAAGGTCGGCTTGCGCCGCAGTTGCTCCGCGCTCGCCTCTTGCTGGATCAAACGCCCGGCATAGCGCAAGGTGCTGGGGCTACCGACCATGACGCGCAGGTCGACGTAGACCGGGGAGTTGACCGTCCGGCCGACGGTGAACTCCCCGAAGCGGATGCCGCCCAGGCGGAACAGCTCGCGCGCCAGCCAGAGGTTGTCCAGCCGTTCCTCGGATTCCGGCTCCGTGTTCGGCTGCTGGGCGTCCTGCTGACCGGAGAATCGCGCTCCGTTACCGCTTGAGCTTGCCGTCATGTTCGTCCTTCGGGTCTGTCGGGGCTGCCGCATGTTGAATCGCAGCAGTATAAGCGTTAGGCTGCGAGGCGGCAAGTGACGGCGGCAAGAAGACACCGCCTGACTATGCTATGAGCGACGGAGAAAGGACACATCGTGGCCAAGATACCGGTTGGACTGCAACTGTACAGTGTGCGCGACCAGCTCAAGGAGGACTTCCAGGGAACGGTGCGGTCCGTGGCGCAGATGGGCTATGCCGGCGTCGAGCTCGCCGGCTACGGCGGACTGAACGCCAAGGAGCTGCGCGCCCTCCTGGACGGCCTGGGGCTGCAGGTGGCGGGCGACCACGTCGGCTTCGATCGCCTGGAGAACCAGATGGACGACGTGATCGCCTTCAGCAAGGAGTTGGGGACCACCTACGTCGTCTGCCCGTCGGTGCCGGCCGCCCGGCGGCAGGACGCGGCCGGCTGGAAGCAGCTGGCCGCTACCTTGAACGAGATCGGCAAGAAGTGCGTCGATCAAGGGCTGCAGTTCTGCTATCACAACCACAACTTCGAGTTCGCCCCGGTTGACGGCAGCAACGGCTTCACCTTGCTCTACGCCAACTCCGACCCGCGCTACGTCAAGATGGAGCTGGACATGTACTGGGCGCAGAAGGGCGGCGATAATGCGGCAGCGATCTTGCAACGCTATCCCGGCCGATGTCCGATTGTCCACCTAAAGGACATGACCGGCGATGCCGAGCAGACGTTTGCGGAAGTCGGCGAAGGCGTGCTGAACTTCCAACAGGTGTTTCATGCCGCCGCCACCGGCGGCGTTGCCTGGTACGTGGTGGAACAGGATCGTTGTCGGCGTCCGCCGCTGGAGAGCGTCCAACTCAGCTTGCAGCACCTGCGAGAATGGGGAATGGTCTAATCGTAGGGTGAGAGCCTGCGGTTGTGACTCACTAGCAACAGCCGTTGGTCCGCTCGTCTTTGCTCTCCGTCGGCCACTTGCAAATTCGACAAGTGTCACTTATGCTTAGGAAACGACGTGATGGCGGGAATGAGGAGAGCGGTGCCGAAGCTTTTGCGAAGATTGACTTCCGACGATTATCGACGGCGAGGAGCGGGGACGCCGCAATTGGACCTCGCCCCATATACCGAGATTTTGCACGGTCTGTCCGTTGGCGAGGGGGCGGAAGTCGCCCTGGAGCCGAATGAGAAGCAACGGGTGGTGAAGCGGCGCTTCTCCATGGCGGCCTCGCTCGGCGGCCACGCCATCAAGTGGCGTACGGCGTCGGAAGGGCATCTGCGTTTCCAACTGATCCCGAAGAATCCGCCGAAATAGCGGTCGTGCCGCAAAACAGTGCGGCGTCGCCGGAGCTCCCGGAGTCGCTCGCCGTGGTCGGCCTATCGGGCGCGGAGTTCCGGTTGGCGGCGGAGTCCGCGCCGCCGCTGGAGCGGGCGCTGGCCAATCGCGACGTCACCCGCACCTATCTGCTGGACATCATCGCCACCGTCCGCGCCAAGTACCCGCCGGAGATCTTCCCGACGCAGCTGGTGCAGGCGCTGGGCGAGGCGCTCCGCGCCCTCCCCGTCCCCTGGCTCCGCGAGTTCGCCTACGCCGGGATGCTGGCGACGTTGCAGA
>JAICXR010000485.1 GCA_025980355.1 Chloroflexota bacterium
CCCGGGCCGGGGAACGCGCCAGTAGCCCGATAGCCGTTGCCATCATGAGACCATTTCGACCACATCGCAAGAACTGGCGCCGGTCCACGGCAGCGGTTTGGTCGCCAACAGGGCGAGAACCGGAGGGGTCGCGTTGCCGCCTGATGTGCATCATCTCGTGTGCTTCTCGCATGACGGGTCGGAGGCGCCTGTTTAGTGACGACCATATAGCGAACATGCGTCTGGTCGCAGCGAATGGTAGCCATAGTGTCACACCAATGGGGGATTTCCGGCACCGCGCTGGTCAGGCTTCTCGCCCGGCGCTTTCCCACCAGACGGCCGTCCCGACCCGTTCGACACGTTGGCTCGTTGCCAAGCGTTGCAGTAACTCCTGGGCGGGCTCGCCACTCGGCGATGCCAGGTCCGGCCAGAGCTCCAGCAAAGGGGCCAGGACGAAGGCCCGTTCCCAGATGCGCGGGTGCGGGAGCTGGAGGTCCGGGCGGGTCGACACGAGGTCGTCATAAAAGAGGAGGTCGATGTCCAGGGTGCGCGGCCCCCAGCGCAGGGCGCGTACTCGCCCGTGGGTCGTTTCGATCGCCTGACAGTGCCGGAGGGCGTCGGAGGCGGAGAGGGCGGTCCGTGATCGCGCCACGCAGTTGAGGAACTCCGGCTGATCGGTGACGCCTTGCGGCGCCGTCGCGTAGAGGGAGGAGACGGCGCGGACCGCCATGCCATTGGCAGTTAGCTCCGCTAACGCGGTGCGCAGCGTCGCCGCGCGGTCGCCAAGGTTGCTGCCCAGCCCGAGCCAGAGGTCAGGCATCGGCGGCGTCCAGGCCCCGGACGACGAGGTCGGTAAAGCCGGCGACGCGGCGCGCCGCGGCCACGTCGTGGACGCGCAAGAGGTCCGCGCCGTTGGCGATCGCCAGGGCGTGGGCAGCGGCGGTGCCCCACTGCCGTTCGGTCACCGGCAGCTTCTCCGGCCAGCCGGTGAAGCTCTTGCGGGAGAGGCCGGCCGCCAGGGGGTAGCCGAGGTCGCGCAGCTCGCCCAGGCGGCGCAACAGCAGCATGCTGTCCGGCGGGAGCAGGCCGAAGCCGAAGCCCGGATCGAGCACGATGCAGTCGGGCGGGATCCCGGCGGCCCGGGCGCGCTCCGCGCTCGCCGCGAGGTCGCGCCGCACTTCGGTGAGGAGATCGCCCTCCTCGCCCCGGCGCGGGCGGGGGCGGTTGAACGGGTAGCCGGGGAAGCGCATGAGGACGAGGCCGGCCCCGGCCGCGGCGACGTGGCGGGCGAGCTCGTCGCCTCGCGCCAGGCCGCTCACGTCGTTGATGACATGGGCTCCCTCGGCGAGCGCCGCGCGTGCCACCGCGGGTTTGGAGGTATCGACGGAGACGGGCAGCGCCACCTCGCGCGCCAGGCGCCGGACCACGGGCAGCACCCGCCCCAGTTCCTCCTCCTCCGGAATTGGCTGATTGCGGGGCCGGGTGCTCTCGCCGCCGATGTCTAGCACGTCGGCGCCGTCCGCCGCCGCCCGCACACCGGCGGCGACGGCGGCGGCGACGTCGTGCGCCAGGCCGTCGCCAGAACAGGAGTCCGGCGTGACGTTGATGATCGCCATCAGCACCGTCCGGCGACCGACGGGCAGGGCGAGATCCCGGCAGCGCCAGACGCGGTCGACGTCGTCGTTCACTGGGAACGGGCGCTTTTGGCGCGCATGCGCTCCAGCACCGCCGTCAGGTCCGCCGGCAAGGGGGAGTCGAACGACAGCGGCTGGCCGGTGGTCGGCTGGCGGAGGGCCAGGTGGTTGGCGTGGAGGAACTGGCGGCGCAGCCCCTGGGCGTGGCGCTGCTCGCCGTAGACCTGGTCGCCGACGATCGGGTGGCCCAGCGCGCGCAGGTGGACGCGGATCTGGTGCGTGCGCCCGGTCTCCAGGCGCACCGCCAGCAGCGTGTAACCGGGTAGCTCCTCCTGCACCCGCCAATGCGTGCGCGCCGGGCGGCCGGCGGGGACGACGGCCATCCGCTGGCGATTCTTGGGGTCGCGGCCCAGCGACAGGTCGATGACGCCGCTCGTTTCTTTGGGCCGCCCGGCGACGAGCGCCAGATAGGCCTTCGTGACGACGCCTCGCTTGAACTGGGTCTGGATATCGGCGAGCGCCATCGGCGTCTTGGCGACGACGAGCAGCCCGGAGGTGTCCTTGTCCAGGCGGTGGACGATGCCGGGCCGGAAGGCGAGGCCGGCGTCGGGCAGGCTGCCGGCGTGGGCGAGCAAGCCGTTGACGAGCGTGCCGCTGGTGTGGCCGTAGGCGGGATGCACGACCAGGCCGGCCGGCTTATCGACGATCAAGAAATCGGCATCTTCGTAGGCGATGTTGAGCGGCATCGTCTCCGGCTGCACGGTCGGCGGTTCCGGCGCCGGCAGCAGCAGTTCCACCCGCTCGCCGGCATAGACGCGGTGACTGCGCGTGGCGATGCGACTGCCGGAGCGGACGTGCCCCTCCTGGATCAGCCGGCTGGCCTGGCTGCGCGTCACGTCCGGGGCGTAGAAGGCAATCGCCTGGTCGAGTCGCAGCCCGACGCCCCGGTCGTCCACGGCGAAGGCGATATCCCGCTGCGGTTGGGAGGCCACGACCGGCACCGTCTCCACCTCGTCGTCGAGATCGTCGTCGAGAAGGACGGCTGATGGCATCACGCCGGCCGCGGGACGGTCACTGGCTCGCGCCGGTCGTGTTC
>JAICXR010000164.1 GCA_025980355.1 Chloroflexota bacterium
CCGTTGACACGATTCCGGGTGGGACCTATCAGACGCGCCTTCGCTTGGACCCCCGGTCCGAAGTGCGGGTGTAGCTCAGTTGGTTAGAGCGCCGGCCTGTCACGCCGGAGGTCGCGGGTTCAAGTCCCGTCACTCGCGCCAGCGCAAGCCTTTCAAGGGCTTAGACTTTTCGGCTCACACGCCGCGTTGGTGCCGCGGTCATTCCAAGTCCGTTCCAACTGGCCGTTCCAACTTCGTTCGCGATCCCGGTTGGCGGCACCGACTGAGGAGCGACCATGGGCATCCCCGCACGGCCACCCGTCCGCATGGAGTGGATGGGCAACCTCGGCCAGATGAAGAAGCACGGCACCCGCGTGCGCGAGGTCTGCCACGCGCCCTGCCGCTACTACCGCGACGTCGACCTTGACGCGGCTATCGCCGGCGTCGGCCTGGACTTCGATTTCTGGGACAAGCACTGGATTTGCCCGGACTGCGGGCGCGAGACGATCTTCATGTGCTCGGCAGGACCGGGGACGGTGTTCAGGCCGATGCTGACGCAGTGATCAGCCGCGACGCCTGAGCGGTTCGTCAAGCGAAATCGTGTAGTGCACGAAAGGCTTTGACGACGCGGCCCGGGCGGGCGGAAATCCCGCAATGGACAAGCAGATCGTCGATATGCTGCGCGGGGCGCTGGAGCAGGCCGAGCGCGGCGAAATCAGGGCCCTGGCGGTGATCGCGGTCACTGGCGAGGCACACGCGCCCGCGGTGCAACTCGGCTACCTAGAGCGCGACATGACGACGGAGATGGAGCGAGGCGCGACCGAGCTGCTGCACCAGCTTATCGTCAAGCCGCAATTCACCGACGCGATGGATGAGGAGCTGCCGGCGCGGGCCCTGAGCCCGCTATAGCCCTGAAACGCAAAAAGCGCCCCGCAGCCGAAGCCACGGGGCGCCCTTAAGCGCGACAACGGAGGGAGGGCGTCGCCGGCGCTAGCTCAATGGCCCCAGCCGCGGCCGCCGCCGATCCGGACGCCGTCAAAGACGGCCCAGCGCTGCCAGCTGGTCACCCCGATGTCGGCCATGGCCTGGTCGAGGATCGCATCCGCCTCGGCGCGCGAGTAGGGCTTCGCCCGCGAGCACGAGCGCGGCCGCTTCATCCAGATGCATGTCCCGGAGGTAACGTAGAGGAAGTCGTGGACCACGGCCGCCTGAACATACGGGCCGTCCGGCGCGAGGATCGGGCTCACCGGGCGCGGGATGCTGGCGAGATCTGTGACCATGCCGGCCGGGACGGTGATGGTGTCCCCGGCATGGGTCCGGTAGGTCAGGCTCTTTCCAACCGCCCACAGTTGGCGGCCGTCGCGCGTCGCGGCATGGGCCTTGTCCATTAGGAGGACGAGGGTCACTTGGCGAGGCGTGAAGGTCCACGCCGGAGCCGCCATCGCCCTGACGGCAAGAGCGGCGACGAGGAGGGCGAGGACGGCGATGGCGCCCCACGCCCTCCAGGTCAGCGCGCGCAACCTACTGGGCCGGCGCCGCGGCGGGCGCGGGCGGCGGTGCTGAGGCCGTGGCCCCGCCTCCGCCGAACGTGCCGCCCTGACCTTGGCTGGGCATGCCGATGGCGGTGGCGGAGAGGCCCAGCGTCGTCGGAGCCGTCAAGCCGCCCGGCTCAATATCGCAGAACATCGCGAGGTTGCCGGTCGGCACCGGGTTCGGCAGCGAGATGTTCAGTGCACCCTTGAACCCGCAATGCTGGACGATCTGCGCCATCAGCTGCTGGTTGATGACCTGCAGATTGCCGTTCACGGCGGCCAGGTTAGAGGCGGCCGTCTTGGCGTCCGCAGCGGGGTTCCCGGTCAGCGGTAGCGCGCCGAGCGTCCCGCAGGCACCGAGGCCGGTGGAGGCAAGCGCCAGCGCGCCCGCGATCAGAAGGGGCTTCATAGGGATCTCTCAGGTTGAGCCCGGTCTCCCCCCGGGCGGGGTTTAGTCGAGGCGAACGTCGGAGGTCATTCCGGCGTGCAGATCTTGCTGCCGGGGTTATCGAGGCCGCACCGCTTGCATCGCAGCGTGTGCAATTCGCCGTTCCCAGCCTTGATCTCCTTCGGGCAATCCGTCTCGCCGGGCATCCAGTAGTCGTGCTTCACCGGTCCGCCCATACCGACCAGCGCGCCCTGCAGGAGCGTGATCGCCTGATCCAGCGGGATCGCATACTGAGCGGATGTGGGTTCTGGGCCCTCGCTGCGAACCGAGAAGATGACCTTGTCGCCATCATCGTCCTTCCGGATGTTGATGAAACCGACAAAGCCGCCGCCATCGGGATGCGGCCCAGTGTAGGCGAATTGAGGATGTTCCACGGTGGCCTCCTAGAGTGCCGGCATCGGGCTGGGGTCGTCCCGCACGCTTTCTGCCGGCGGCGACTTCGACGGCGCGGGCGCCTTGTTCAGCTGCGTCCAGTCGGCCGCGATCAGGCCGCCGGAGAGGCGCTCCGATGTCGTGCCCCTAAGCGGCGCGTGTCTTTTGGTGCTGTCAGCGCCCGCTGCGGTTCCCATCCCAACTGCAGCCGCCTTCGGAAGGCGAGCCTCGAAACCACGTTGCGAGTATCTGAGGCCCATTCGTCGACGGCTTTGGTCTCGCCGAAGATCGTCAGCGGCGGTAGGCTGCACGAGGTATTGAGGGCCTGCTCCTTCCGGGTCGCCCAGCGGCAGTTGCCGGGCTCGTAGTCGCCATCGTTGTTGATGCGCTCCAGCGTTAGGTGCGGCTCGTACCCGTTCGCCAGGGCCCACTTCAGAAACGGGGCATAGGTCATCCACTCCGGACAGACCTTGATGCCTCTGCCGCCATAGCGCGGATAGGCTTGATCCTGCGGCTGCGTGCAGCGGCGCCGCATGTTTCGCCAGCTCACGTGCAGCCGTGATTGGTCCCCGTGCTCCGGAGGATATTTTCGGGGTGTCGGCATGTGAGAACACTAGCAGAACTGCGCTCATTTCGGAAGCGGTCCGACGTAGCGCTCGTAGCCCACCAGCCAGTTCGGCACGAGAGCGCCGCGCGCCTCGGGGAGCGTGATCTTTCCCTGGCAGTAGAGCCGGTGCAGGCGCGTCTCCAGGACGTCCTTCACGCGGGCGCCGTAACGATCCGCATAGACCATATCCCAGAGGTTCTCGGGGGCCGTAGGTGAGCCGCCGTCCTCAATGCTGAGGAGGTGGTCAAGCTCAAACTCCTTCGGCTGGTGACCGGGCATCACGTCGGCTGCGCGGAGCTTATCGGTGTAGCTGACCGGCGGCCGGACCGTGGCCGTCCAGTTAGGCTTGCACACCGTCTGCGCCTTCGTGGCGTCGCTGACGTCGGGATTCGGGACGCCGGGGTTCTTGGCCGGGTCCGGCAACACATGGGCCGCGACCAGCTGCGCGAACGTCCGGCCGTCGGGCGCTACGTAGGACGGTGGCGAAGAGGCGGTGACGGCGGCCACGGCGAGCGCGACGAAGAGCATGGGCTTTCTCCAGGAAGTGGTCGCGCCAGACGAGGCCCTTCAGCGCGAAGAAGAAGACGACGAGCGCCACCAGGAAATAGGCGGCGAGCACGAACGGGATCTGGGCGTCGGCGTGCACGTCCCACAGCCGGGAATCGCCCGGGAGCACCTTCAGCACCGGCCGGCGCACATCAGGCGGGGAAGCCGATCCGGGCCGTGATCCAACCGATGAAATTGAGCTCGGCGGGGCTGTTGGGGCCGCCGGCGGCGGTGATGTCCTTGTAGCGGCCGTATTGGTCGCCGTTCAGGCACTTGAGGAGCAGGTCTTCCGTCGCCCGCTGGCCCCGGCGCTGGATCAGCGCTTGCAGGGCGACGAGGGTCTTTGGCCCGATCGATCCGTCGACCGTCACGTCGGCGAAGTCGAGGCCCTGGCGGTTGGAGAGGTTCAGGTCTTCCTGCAGCCAGGTGATGGGCCAATGCGGGCCCATGTTCACGCCGGTGTCTAGCAGCTCTTCGGCGATCCGTGGCGAGATCGCGGCCACATTGTCGAAGCCTGGATCGGCGAAGAAGCGCTGGCGCAGGATCGCCTTGGCCTCGGGCTCTTCCAGCGCCTGGACCTCGGCGGCCGTCGCGGGACGGTTCAGCCCCCGCGCCGCACCCAGCGTCGCAGCATCGACACCGTACTTGGTCGGGCCGCCACGGTCGGCGGTGCGGTTCGTGTAGGTCGCCCCGCCTTCCTCCGCCTGGAGCTTGGGCCAGTAGGCGTCGAAGATGTCGCTCATCGCGGCGGCCTCGGCACGAACCGCCGAAGCGTCACCCCGTCATAGTCTGGGACCGGCTGACGCGTGGCCTCTTCCCAGATGCGGGCCCATTCCTCACGCGACGGTCGCTCCAGTGCGGCGGGGCCGAGCGGTTCCTCGACGAGCCTGAAGGTCGAACCTCTCATTGGTTCGACGCCGCCTTGTTCGAGGCCCGCTGCGCCATCTCCTTCGCGGAGGCGGCATTGTTCTTGGCGTGCCCGATCTCGCGTTTCAGGTCGTCGAAGCGCTCCCGGTTGTATTCCTGGGCGTCGCGGAAGGCCTGGGTGAGGGTCTTGATGTCGGTCGCTATGGCCTCGACGCGCTCAAGGCGCTCCTCGAGGCGGCTGACGCCATCGCGCGCTGCCGTGGCCACGCCCTGGACCCTAACGAGCCAGATGATGGCGCCGGTGTAGGCGCCGACCGCGGCTAGCGCCGCCCCCAACGGATCGATGGAGATGTTCATGCATGGGCGCTCACGCAGGGGCCGGTTGCGGGATTACTTGCCGGGCGGATCGGCTTGGCCGCCGGTCTTCTTCATCGCGTCGGATGCGCCCCACCGGTATCCGGCGTAGGCGCCGAGGATCGAGCCGCAGATAAAGGACAGCACCGAGGCGATGATCGGCAGCGTCTCCTTGGGGATGTCCTTGACCGTGAATAGGCCGTACAGACCCCCGCCGATCAGACCGAGCGCGCCGACCACGAGGATGAAGTCGAGCAGGCTGTTGCCGCCAGACTTTGGCCCGGCGCCGGCGATGATCCGCCGCGCGATGGCCTCGCGAATGGTCGGCGCCCGCGGCGGAACGGCCACGGGGGCGGCTGCGACTGCGGTCGTGACGGCGGCCGCCGCGGGCGTGGGCTTGGCAGGCATGGGAACCTCTCTCGATGGTGCGTGCCGGCGCTCTTGCGGCGCTCAGCGGGCGGTGCTGTCCGGGATCGGCGCACCGGTCAGGGCGTTGGTCGCCGTCATCGGCCCGGGCTCGGCGGTCGTTGGCGCAGCGGTCATGCTAGGCGCCAGCTGCTGAGCAGCAGCGGCATCTTGCGCGACCCTGGCGTTCATGGCCGAGACCATGTTGATCCGGCCCCACACGTCCGGCGTGCCGTTCCAGCCCTTGCCGTCGTCGCCGTGGACGAGGCCCCAGCTATGGGCGAACTCGTGGGCCTCAACCGCCTGCTCCTTGGCCGGGTCGAAGTACCCCGGCTTCATCAGCAGGACTTCCTGTTTCGCCGGGACGACGGCGCTCTCGATCTGGTGCGGGTTCCATGCATCCGACGCGGAGACGCCGTTGGCCTTGGCGTAGTCGTTCAGCGCCGAGACGCTGTCGAACCGCCTGATCGAGTATCCGGGCGCGAGGCCGAGCCCAGCCACTTGCGGCGGCGGCGGTTCGGGCATGTCGCCGCGGCTGACGCCGAACATGCTATTCGTCGATTGGCGGATAGAATGTCATGGCTTCAGTTCGCCGCGGTGATCTTGCTGAGCAGCGCCTGGGCCGCGGCGGAGTTCGCATCGCCCCGCGCCACGTCGGCCTGCAACAGCCCGATCGCGGCGGCTTTGTCGCTGACGCTGAGCGCCGGCCGGACCGCCACCGCATCCCACGACGCGATGGCGTTGGTCAGCACCTGCAGCATGAACGCCCCGTTGGTGGCGAGCGCGCCGGGCGTGGTGCAGTTCTGCCCCTGGGCGTCGCAGGTCTGCGGCAGGGCCGCGTTGTAACGGGTCCTGGCGTCGGTGATCGCCGCCTCCTGGGCGGCCGTGGTGGTGACGCTGTAGGTCGCCGCGTGGGCGGCCGGAGCGGCCAGGGCGAGCGCCGCGAGGGCAACGAGGACATAGCGGTTCATGGGTTCACCCAATCTTCCAAGAGGTGCCGTCGCAGTAGACGGGGACAGTGTTCGCGCCTCCACCAGTCAGCGTCGCGCCGAAATTACCCGAGGCGGCGACCGTGGCGTCCGTCACCATGTCTCGCGTCGCCTTAGTTCCGCTGTTGCAGGTTTCAAGGGCGCCCACCGTGTGGAAGTTGGTGGAGAAATAGGCCGTGCTCCCTCCGTTGATAGGGAAGAAGGCACCGTTTCCAGAGAAGGTCCAATACTTGGTTCCGCCGATTTCGATATTCAGGACACGAGCACCGCCCGTCCCTGCCTTGTTCGTGCCTATGGTGGCCTGGCTGGCGGCGCCTTGCCAGTCGATCTCAAACCACTCGTCCGCGGTGCCGCTGGCGTAGGTGTTGTAGACCCGATTCGTCTGCGGGCTCGCCCCATTCCGCAGGGCGAGGGTGTTGTTCGCATCTGTTGCGATACTGAAAGCGGCGGTCCCAGCTCCGTTCTGGAAGGTGAAGACACCGGTGCTAGGCGACAGGATCGCGCCAAGCGAGCCCGCCGAACCAAATTGGTAACCACTTCCGCCTGCCGTCGCGATGAACGAGGACCCAATGGTCTGCCCCGTTTTGCTGACGCTGAAGACCGTGCTCCCCCCGTTCGTCAGGTTCAGGCAGAGGGAGGCGGTGAAGTCGCAGGCGGTGGTCTGGCCCGCAACGATGCCTGGTGCGGTGCTGAGCGTCTGGGCCTGGACAACAATAGGGGCGACGGCGAGCAGTGCGGCTGCGGCCGCAGCGATGAAGCGCCGGATCATTGCGACACCGCTGTAAAGGCATGGGCGGTGGTCGCGGCGGTGACTTCCACGAGGTCGGAGATCACGACGCCGCTCGGCGAGGCGCAGTTGAAGCTGGCCCCGGCCACGAGTGTGAAGACCGCTGTTCCGCCGACGCGCACGTTCAGTGTCTCGGTCGCCGTCGTCGGGTTCTGGATCAGGCAACCCTTCCGCGCGGTGCTGGAGGCGAAGACGGTCTGATAGGTGTTGCCCGTGGTGACGGTCGTCGAGGCGTTCGTCGAAGCCGCCGCCACGCCCTGGGCCTGCACCGGCAGCGGGTAGGTCTTCGACACCTGCCGCGGTATCCGCACCGACGGATTGTTCGGGTCGGTGTCGGCCCAGCCGGCCTGGGCTGCGGCATGGCCGGCGA
>JAICXR010000210.1 GCA_025980355.1 Chloroflexota bacterium
GAGCACGGCATTGACCAGCAACTCCCGCTCGCGGGCGGCGCCAAGCAGGCTCACCGGGTCGGGCCCGACCACCCGACCGAAGTCGGCGCGGGTGGACCAGAAGGGGTCATCGCCGACGCTGAGGGAGCACGGCCGATCGCCATCGGCGACGATCGCGCGGAGGGCATCGCCCAGGCCGGTGGCGTAGGCCAGGACCAGGCCCGCCCCGGCGGCGATACGCCGCGCCGGCATGTTGTCCGGGCGCACGGCCGCCAGCGTCCACTCGCTGCGACCGAGCGGGCGGTCGGCACAGTGGGCGCGCACCGCCCGCCACCGTTCGCGATACGCCTGGCGCGCCAGCTCGTCCGCCGGCGGCAGGACGCGCGGCGGGGACTCCAGCAGGCCGGCGGCGCCGAGCAGCAGCGACGTGACGGCCTCGCGCCGGGTGGGCCGTCCGGCATTCGCCGTCGCCACCGACCAGGGCACGACGCGGGCGAGCTGCAGAAATGGCGTCACGTTGCGTTGGTAGCCGAGGCCGCGTAGCAGCGCCGACCAGAACGCCTGGTCGTAGCCGACGACCGCCGCATCGGCGGCCATCAGCGCGGCGCGCGCCGCCAACCGCGCCATCCCCTGCTCCTGAAGGAAGGCCGGCAAGGCGGGCGCCTGGGCGTCGGACACGGCGCACGGACACGACGTGCCCGGCGGCGGGAGTTGTCGCACCGGCATGGCGGCGAGCGTCTCCGGCGCAACGGCGAGGCAGGTGGCCAGAGCCAGCGCCGGAACGGCGACGCCCGCGCTGTTCACGACCGGCTCCGCGTCCGCCCACGTTACGTGGAGGATCACCCGGTCATAGGCGGGATTGGCGCCATGTCCGTGCGCCTCCCAACCGGCACGCTCCAGGTGGACCTCGATGTCGCCACGCCACAGCCGGGCATCGGGCAGGGCGAGGACGGCATCGCGGAAGTCGGGACCCGGGTCGCCGCAGCGGCGGCCCGCGAACACCACCTGAACGTGGTCACCGCCTGCCAGCAGACGCCCCGGCTGGACCATCTGGCGCTCCCAGGCCAGGCAGAGGTGCTCTTCTCGCAGGCCGGCCGGGCGGTCCATGCTGCCATCGCCTCCCCGCCGCTAGCGTTTGGCGTATTCCACGACGCGCATCTCCCGCACGACCATGACCTTGATCTGACCGGGATATTCCAGTTCGTCCTCGATGCGTTTGACGATCGAGCGCGTCAGGCGCGCCGCGCCCAGGTCGTCGAGCTGATCGGGGTCGACGATGATGCGGATTTCGCGGCCCGCCTGGATGGCATAGGCGCGCTCCACGCCGTCGAAGGACGTGGCGATTTGCTCCAGGGCCTCCAGCCGCTTGATGTAGGACGTCGCCACGTCGCCGCGCGCGCCGGGGCGGGCGCCGGAGGCGGCATCCGCCGCTTGCACGATGATCGCCTCGACGGTCTCCATGGCCTCCAGCGTATGGTGGGTGGCGATGCAGTGGACGACCTTGGGCGAGACGCCCAGGCGGCGGCACAATTCGGCGCCGATCTCGGCGTGCGGCCCTTCCACCTCGTGGTCGATCGCCTTGCCGATGTCGTGCAGGAGGCCGCCGCGCCGGCAAATGTTGACGTCGGCGCCGATCTCCGCCGCCATCATCGCCGCCACGTGCGCCACCTCCACGGAGTGGTGGAGCATGTTCTGCCCATAGGAGTAGCGGAAGCGCAAGCGCCCCAGGGTACGGATGACGTCGGGATGCAGGCCCGTCACGTTGGCCTCCAGGGCGGCCTTTTCCCCTTCGTCGCGCATGTAGGCCTCGACGTCGCGGCGGGCGCGCTCCACCACCTGCTCGATGCTGGCGGGGTGGATCCGTCCGTCCTGCAACAGCCGGGTCAAGGAGGTGCGGGCGACTTCGCGGCGGACGGGGTCGAACCCGGAGAGGGTGACCGCGTCCGGGGTCTCGTCGATCACCAGGTCGATGCCGGTGGCGTTTTCGAAGGCGCGAATGTTCCGTCCTTCCCTCCCGATGATGCGGGCCTTCATATCCTCGCTCGGGATCGGGACGACGGAAATGGCCGTCTCCACCACCTGATCGGCGGCGTAGCGCTGAATCGCCGTGGCGATGATGTTGCGGGCGCGGCGTTCGCCGTCCTCGCGCGCCTCCGCCTCGATCTCGCGCACCCGCCGGCTCGCCAGATCGCGCGTCTCATCTTCCACGCGCCGGAGGAGCAGCTCCTGCGCCGCCTGGACGTTGAGACCCGCGACGCGCTGCAACTCTTCCGTCTGCTGGGCCTTGATCTCTTCCAGGCTGCCGCGCGCCTCGTCAAGTTGCTGCTCTTTGGCCTGGGTGGCTTTCTCCCGGCGCTCCAGTTGCTCGGCCCGCCGGTCGACGGCCTCTTCCTTCTTTTGTAGCCGCCGTTCCAACTCGCTGAGCTCGCGCCGCCGTTCGCGGTGCTCCGTCTCGACCGCTTGCCTCGCCTTGAGCGCCTCGTCCTTGGCGTGCAGGAGGAGCTCTTTCTCGCGGTTCTGGGCCTCCAGGGTGATCCGTTGCGCCTCGATGTCGGCCCTGGCGCGGGCCCGCTGCGCCGTCGTGGCCGCGGCGATGAAGATGGCTATTCCGGCGAGCGCCGCCAGAATGCCGATGATGAAAAGGATTGTGCTGCCGGACATCTCACGACCTTCATGCTTGAGATCGGCGCCTGGCGGCAGCAACGCTGCACGGGCACGCCGGTGCAGCGGAAGATGGAGCCCCTCCCCATTGGCCGGTGAGGAGCTACAGCAATGTCTCGGCCCACTCGTACCACAGAGCGCTAGGCGCCTATGTGCAAGAAAGAACGTTGCGCGCCAGCCGCCGATGCGGCTGTGTACCTGCTTACCAAGTGTAGCGACAGCGCCAGATGGTGTCAAACTCGTGCCACCTTCGTCCGGCGTGCTACCATACAGCCGTTCAAGAAGGGTCGGGTGAGACTGCAGACGGCCACGTTCTTTCCTCGCGAGCCCCAGTCGGTCGAAGAGACCGGCTTGTCATTAGGCGCGATCGTCGACCTCATCGTGAAGACCCTGTATTACAGCAGCGAGGCGCCCGGCCATCAGATCGCCGAGATGGTCGGCCTGCCCTTCACGAACGTCTTGGATCGGGCCTTCGACAGCCTCAAGAACCAGAAGGCGGTCGATGTTGCCGGCGCGACCGGCCTGGGCGCGGCGGGCTACCGCTACTACCTGACCGACCGCGGCCGTCAGCTCGGGCGGGAGGCGCTGGAACGCTCCGCCTATACCGGCAAGGCGCCCGTGCCCATCGCCGCCTACTGCGACGCCGTCAATGCCCAATCCACCCGCGAGGCGGCCATCACCCAGGAGCAGTTGCAGCAGACCTTCGCCGGCATGGTGCTCTCTAACGATCTGCTCATTCAGTTGGGGCCGGCCGTCAATTCCGGTCGCTCGCTCCTGCTCTTCGGCGCGCCGGGCGACGGGAAGACCACCATCGCCGAGCGGATCGCCTCGCTGCTGGGCAGCGATGTCTGGCTGCCGGAAGCGACGGAGGTCGACGGCCACGTCATCAAACTGTTCGATCCGGGGACCCACCGCATCAGCCCGATCGAGCAGACGCGGCTGAACCGGGCCGATGGGCGCTGGGTCCATTGCAAGCGCCCGGTCGTCATCTCCGGCGGCGAGCTCACCCTGGATGCGCTTGACTTGCGCTACAGCCCGACGGCACGCTTCTACGAAGCGCCCCACCAGATGCGCGCCAGCGGCGGCATGTTCCTGATCGACGACTTCGGGCGGCAGCAGGTGTCGCCACGCGACCTCTTGAATCGCTGGATCGTGCCCCTGGAAAAGCGGATCGACTACCTCACGCTGCATACGGGGAAGAAGGTGGCGATCCCGTTCGATGAACTGATCGTCTTCTCGACGAACCTCGACCCGGGCGACCTGGTGGACGAGGCGTTCTTGCGCCGCATCCGCTACAAGGTCTTCGTGCGCAGCCCCACGCCGGAACAGTATCGGGAGATTTTTCGTCGCATGTGCCGGCAGCGCGGGGTCGAATATGTCGACGCCGCGGTGAGCTACCTCCTGCAGGAGCGCTACGCCCGACATGGCATCCCATTGCGGGCCTGCCATCCGCGCGACCTGCTGGACCAGGTCATCGACACCGCCCGCTACCTGAATATTCCGCCCGTCATGAGCAAGCAGCTCCTGGACGTCGCCTGCGACAGCTATTTCGTCGTGACCGCGACCGCCAACCCGATTCCCCTCGTCGTGAAGGTGCCGTGAAGGCCGCGCCGCCATCCAAACCGTCACGTTTCTCGGCGAACCCACCCCAGCGCATCCTCGTCCTGAAACCTTGTTGCCTGGGCGACCTCGTCCAGACCACCGCCCTGATCGCCGCCATCCACGACCGCTGGCCGGCCGCCAGCATCATCGTCGGCACCGGGCGCTGGTCGACGCCGGCCGTCGCGCACCACCCGGCGGTCGGGCGCGTGCTCGACGTCGGAACGCTCGGCCTGCGGGGCAAGCGGCAACTTGGCGACGTCGTTCGTGTCTGGCCGGTGCTGCGCCGCTGCCACTTCGATCTCGCCATCGTGCCGGATCGTTCCCCCGTGCCGGCGCTGTTGCTGGGGCTCGCCGGCATCCCCGTCCGCGCCGGCTACGACAGCGGCGGGCGCGGTCGCTGCTACAGCATCCGCGTGCGGCCGCAGCCCGGCCTGCACGAACTGGACCAGGCACAGCGGCTGCTCGCGGCGTTGGGCATTGCGGCAATGCCCCTACCCAGGGTCTTCCCGGGCCAACCGGGCGCTGACGAAGCGCGCGCCCTGCTGACGGCTCTCGGGATATCCCCGCCGCTGGCGCTCCTCGCCCCGGGCGGCGGCGACAATCCGGGCACGGCAATGCCGAGTAAGCGTTGGAGCGCGAACGGCTTCGCGGCGGTCGCCGCCGCCCTGCATGCTGCCGGCGCAACGGTTGCCCTGGTCGGCGCCGAAAGCGACCGCGCCGCGACGGCGGCGGTGGCGGCGACGGCACCCGCCGTTCGCGACCTCACCGCTCGGACGTCGGTGTCCGGGCTGGCGGCGTTGGCGGGGCAAGCGAGCGTTTTCGTGGCCAACGACTCCGGCGTGGCGCACCTCGCCGCGGCGGCCGGCTGCCCCACGGTCGCTATTTTCGGGCCGACCTCGCCCGGCCTGTATGCGCCGCGCGGCGACTGGGTGCGCATCCTGGCCGCGCCCGCCGAATTGCGGACGGGCGGTGACGGCAGCGTGCGCTCCCCCTACACCTTCCGCCAGCCGTGGCAGGACAGCATCGAACCGGCGGCCGTCGCCGACGCGGCCCTGGATGGCTTCCATGTCGGTCTCCGCGCGACGCCATAAATGCGCCTGCCCATCTCCCGTGCCGCGGTCTATCGGCTCGCCGGCCGCCTCGCGGCGCGGACGGTCTCGACAGCGGATCCCCGGCGTCTGGTCGTGGTCAAGCCGGACCACCTGGGCGATGTCCTGCTCGCCTCGCCAGCGTTGCACGCGCTGCGCCGGCATTTCCCGGATGCCAGCATCACGCTGGCCGTTGGCCCGCGCAGCGCCGAGATCGCCCGACGCCTGCCCGACGTCGATCGGGTGGTCGTCGTCCCGTTTCCCGGACTGGATCCGGCGACACAGCCGGGCGTCGTCGCGCGCTGGGCGCTTCTCGCGCGCGTTGCCCGACGCTGGCGCGGGAGCTTCGATGTCGGTGTGCTGCTGCGCGACGACTTCTATTGGGGCGCGATGCTGCTCGCCGCCGCCGGCATTCCCCGGCGCATCGGGACGGCCTTTCCGCATTGCGCCCCCTTCCTCACTCAGACGGCCCCACCGGCACGGCACGTGTCGGCCGCGGCCCAACACCTGCAGGTCGTGGCCCTCCTGACCGGTGCCGCACCGCCACCGATGCACTGGACGCCGGGGCAATCGCTGCGCGTGGCGCCACGAGATGCGGCGCGGGAAGCCGCGCAGGCGCGTCAACAGGCCGGCCTGCCCTCGACGGAACCGTATCTGCTCCTCCATCCTGGCGCCGGGGTGCCGGTGAAGCTCTGGACCGCCGAGCACTGGGCCGCGGTCCTGCGCACGCTGCGGGCCCGGTCAGGACTGCGCACGCTGCTGGTGGCCGGCGCCAACGAACAGCACCTGATCGCGCCGATCCTTCGGCAGGGCAGCGGCGCGGCCCTGGCGCTGGGCGCTGCGCCGGGGCTGGACCTGCTGGCGGCGTTGATGCGTGACGCCCGGCTCGTCCTCGGCGTGGACAGCGGGCCGCTCCATCTCGCCGTGGCGCTCGATGTGCCAAGCGTTCGCCTCTACGGGCCGGTCGATCCGCGGGTGTACGGCCCCTGGGGTGATCCAGGGCGC
>JAICXR010000126.1 GCA_025980355.1 Chloroflexota bacterium
CGGTGATGGAGGAGGTGGCCGACGCCCTGTTACACCTGGTGCGCAATGCCGTCGATCACGGCATGGAAACGCCCGACCGGCGCCTGACGGCGAACAAGCCGGCGCAGGGCACGATCCGCCTGACGGCACGGCGCGTCGGTCCGGAAATCGTCCTGACGCTCACCGACGACGGCCCCGGCCTGGACAGCGCGGCGATCTTGCGCGCCGCTACCGCGCGCGGCCTGGTGAGCCCCGCCGTCAATCTCAGCGAGCACGAGGTCCAACAGTTGATCTTCTCGCCCGGCCTGAGCACGGCGGCGGCGATCACGGACATCAGCGGGCGCGGCGTCGGCCTGGACGTCGTCCGGGCGAATATCCACTCCCTGCGCGGCGATGTCGAGCTGACGTCCCGACGGGGACTTGGCACCACCTTTACGCTCAAGGTGCCGATCAGCCTGGCGCTCCTGACCGTGGCGCTGGTCGAAGCGGCCGGCAACGTCTACGCCATCCCCCTGACCCTCGTGCGCCACGTCGAACGGATCGCCGCCCGACGCATCCAGAAAGGAGAGGACGGCGAGCACGTCCAGCACGGCGGACGCACCTACGCGGTGGTGGATTTGGCGACCCTGCTGGGCCTGCCCGCTCCCGAAGTCAGCGCCACCGCGCCTCGCTCCCTCATCTTTGTCGGCGCGTCGGAAGGGACGGTGGCGCTGGCCGTCGACCAGTTGGCCGGGAAGCGGGAGGTGGTCGTGAAGGACCTGGGCCGCCAGTTGCGGTCGGTGCGCGGCTTGCACGGCGCGACCGCCCTGGGCAATGGCGACCTGGCGTTGATCCTGGATATCCCGGCGCTGCTCCAGCAGGAGGTCAATGTCCCGGCCCGGCCGGCGGCGGCGTTGCCGGCGGTGCACCGCCAACGGCAACTGCTGGTCGTCGACGACAGCCCCAGCGTGCGGCGGCTAACCTGCGCCGTCTTCGAGCGCCGGGGCTGGCAGGTGCGGCCGGCGCGCGACGGCGTCGAGGCGCTGGAGTTGACCCAGGGCTGGCGACCCGACGCGGTGGTCATGGACATCGAGATGCCGCGTATGGACGGCTTCGAGCTGCTGGCGATCTTGCGCCGTCAGGCGGACACGGCGCGGGTCCCCACCATCATGGTCACCTCGCGGGCCGGCGAGAAGCACCGCGAAAAGGCGGTCCGGCTGGGCGTCGACGCCTACCTCGTCAAGCCGTTCCGCGAAGAGGAGCTGTTCGGCGTCGTCGAGGACCTCCTGGCTCAGTCTTCGGCCACGGTGCCGGCCTGAACCTTGTAGCGCCGGCAGTGCGCCAGGAAGTCGGCCGAAAAGGACTCCAGGTCCGTGGCGGTGATGAGCACCTGCTGGTCGGTCGCCAGCGCAGACAGTAAGAGGGCGCGACGGCGGCGATCCAGCTCGGACAGCACGTCATCGAGGAGTAGGACGGGCGTCTCGCCGGTCACCTCGCGCATGAACGACACCTCGGCCAGTTTGAGGGCCACCGTCACCAGCCGAATCTGGCCGCGCGACCCGGCAGCCGCCAGCGGCCGCCCGTCGATCAGGAAGGCGAGGTCGTCGCGATGGGGGCCGAGCAACGACATGCCGGCGGCGACCTCGCGACTGCGGATGCGCTGCAGCGCCGCCGCGTAGCGTTCGGCCGTGCCGGCGGCCGACGCCGCCGGCTGCTGGTCGTCGAGTGACGAGACATAGCGCAACTCGATCGCCGGGTCTTCGCCGGACAGGATGGTGTAGTTGGGCGCCAGCAAGACACCCAGGCGCGCGATGGCCGCCTGGCGCTGGTCGATGATGTAGACCGCGGCGCGCTGCAACTCGTCGTTCCAGAAGGTCAGTTGCTCGAGCCGTCCGTGCCCCTCCCGGAGCAGGCGCAGCAGCGAGTTGCGCTGTGCCAGGACCCGCTGGTAGCTCGTGAGCGCCCGAAAGTAGGCCCGGTCGGTCTGGGAGAGGGTCAGGTCCACGTAGCGCCGCCGGAGATCCGGCGGCCCGAGCACGAGGTCGATGTCGGCCGGCGTAAAGAGCGTGACCATGAGCTGGCCGACGAGCTCCGCCGGTTGGCGTTTGACGCCATTGACCATGATCTGCTTGCGCGTGGAGACGCCGTTGCCGGTGTCCTTCCGCTCGGCGTCGGCCACCGCGGCGATGACGATATCCAGGCGGACGCCGTTGCCGGCGCGTTCGATCAAGGCGGCGACGCGAGCGAAGGCCCCGGTCGGCGAGTCCGCGGCCGTCTGGTCCCAGTTCAGGAGTTCGCGATCGGCGCGGGTGCGGAAGGAGCGCGACGTCGCCAGCAGATACACTGCTTCCAGCAGGTTGCTCTTGCCCTGGCCGTTGTCGCCGCAGAAGACGGAGATGCCGGCCGGCAGGTTGAGCGCCAGGCGCCGGTAATTGCGGAACCCGGCCAGATGCAGTTGTTGTAATCGCACAGGGCATAGTAACCAGTTTCGTTCCGGCCAAGGAAAGGGATCGTCCGTGGAACAGCCGGACCTCGCGCGCCGGATCGCCGCCGAGCTGAAGGAACGGGGGCAGACCGTCGCGGTGGCGGAAGCATCGGCCGGCGGACGGATCAGCGCCGCCCTGACGGCCGTGGCGGGCAGTTCGGCCTGGTACCTGGGCGGCGCCATCGTCTACTCCGCCGCCGCCAAGGAGGTGCTGCTCGGTGTCGGCGCGGCCGACCTGGCGTCATCGGGCGCCGTGGACCCGGCGGCGGCGCTGCTGCTGGCGCGCGCGGTGCGGGACCGGCTCCGGGCCACCTGGGGCGTCGCGGAGACGGGCGTGGCGGGGCCGCAAGGAGGACGTCGCTCCCGCAAGCCCGCCGGCCTCGCCTACGTCGCGGTGGTGGGGCCGCCCGGCGAAGCCGTACGCGAAGTCGCCACCGGCCGCGACGAGCGGGAGACCAACCAGCAGGCATTCGCCCAGGCGACCTTGGCGCTGCTGGCCGACGTGTTGGTCACCCCAGCTGCGTCGTAGCACAACCCGGGTGCTCCCGTGCGCGGTGGTTCGGCGGGGGACGGATCCTCAATCGCGACGTCCGGCACCCCTTCGACCGGTTCGGTCGACACGCCGTTGTCCGGCGAGTCCAGCCAGTCGTCGACCGTGTACCGTCGCCTGGTATCGACGATCGTTCCGGCCCCACCTCCCTGCCGGCGTGCTTGACGCCGCTGCTGCATGCGCTGCTTCGCTCAGCATAACGGGCGGCGTCGATCCACCTCGGAATAGTGCGGCTGGTGAGACGGATCCAGAACGGGCACACCGCATCATGGCGCATGGCGGCGAGCAGTAGGGAAGTTGGTATGCCGTCAGCGAACGGACGAAAAGGGCGCTCAGGAGCGATCTTGGCTAGCGGCGGCGACACCCCAACACTTGCCGCGCTTCGTGCTCGGCGTGACGACATCCTGCGCATTGCTGCCGCGCACGGCGCGCAGACGTCCGCATCTTCGGCTCCGTCGCGCGTGACGAAGCAGGCCCGGCGAGCGATATCGACGTCCTGGTCAACCTGGATGCAGAACGTACGCTGTTCGAGCTGTAGTTCGCCGCCTGGAAACGTTGGCCGATGCCACCGGTCGTCTCACGCCCGCGCTCAAGGCCAGACATCCCGAAATCCCCTGGCGGGATAGTAGCGGCTTCCGCAACGTGGCGGCGCACCGTTGAAGTGTACATTCCAGCTTTCAAAGCCGTCGTTGATGCGGATCTCGATTCGTCATCATAGGTGTGATGCGGACCGTTGAATTTGGAGGTTAGGCGACATCCGACTTGGAATTCCCGACCCTTACCACTAAAGATGTGTAAGTCCCATCATGAAGTGGGGACTCGCAAGAGCGCGATCCCGGAAAGGATCCTTCAGGTTCTTCGTTGGCGCCTGCCGAGCCGAAACCAAGCGACGTAGGGCAGGTAGGCGCGGGCAACACGAGGGCGGTCGCGACAGCTTCGCCCGTCAGCGATTTGCCAAGTTCGATTCGGTCGCTTCATCACAGACGATGTCACCACGGAGCGCGCACTGAGTATGCGTGACGAGTGGTCGCTGATTCAACCATCACGCCCGACGCCGCGGTATCAAGGCGATATACGGGAGGCTCGGCATGGTCAGTATGCACGAAGACGCGTTGAAGCAGCTCCTCCGCTCCAGCGAGTCGCTCATGGCTATCCTACGCGCCGCACGGGCCGTGGCGCTGCCCGACTGGTTCGTCGGCGCCGGGGTCATCCGCAACACCGTGTGGGATTCTCTGCATCGCTATACCGAACCGACACCGCTCGCCGATGTCGACGTCGTGTTCTTCGATCCGCAGGATCTGACGTCGGCGCGCGACGCGGCAGCCGAAACGCTCCTGAATGCGCAACTGCCGGCTATCCCCTGGCAAGCGAAAAACCAAGCCGCCGTCTATCTCTGGTATCCCGACGTGTTCGGCTATGCGGTTGAGCCGCTGATGTCGAGCCAGGATGCCATTGGCACATGGCCGGAAACCGCGACATGTGTCGGCGTTCGCCTGCTCGCCGACGATACCTTGGCCGTCGCGGCTCCGCTCGGGCTGGACGACCTGTTCGACATGGTCCTCCGGCGTAACCCACGGCGCGTGACGGTCGAGTTGTTCCGCCAGCGTCTCCAGAGCAAAAGGATCCTCGAGAAGTGGCCCCGCGTCCAGGTGATCGATGGCTGAGGGCCACAACGCCGGGCGGCGCATCGGCCAGCGTAACCGGAGTGGCGCAACAGCGCGGCCCGGAAGCTGCCCGCTGCCATAAAGTGGCCATCAAGCCCGCCATCCGGGCGGACGGCATAATCAGCGTACGCGCGGGTTGGCAGCGTAGCGCAATGGGGCCGGCGGCACAGAGAGGCGCCGATGGACATTATCGATCTTGATCCCGCGGACCAACGCGTCACCCAGGAGACGGCGACGCTACTTGCCGCAAGCTTGCCGGCCGGATGGCCCGACATGGACTCGGCGCGGGCTGAGGTGACCGAGTCGGTCGGTCCCGAACGGATCAGCCGCATCGCGCTCGGAGAGCGAGGAGCGGTGATCGGCTGGGTCGCTGCGCGGCCGGAGTACGCGGGGCGCGTCTGGGAACTCCACCCCCTGGTCGTACATCCGGCCCATCGACGGCAGGGCGTCGGTCGAGCGCTGGTCGAAGACCTGGAAGCACATGTCCGGGCGCGCGGTGGGCTGACGTTGTGGCTGGGCACTGACGACGAAGACGGAGGCACGACGCTCTTTGGTGAGACACTCTACCCGCACCCGCTTGACCACCTGCTCGGCATCCGCAACCTGCGCAATCATCCATACGAGTTCTACGAAAAGCTCGGCTTCGTCATCGCGGGCGTCGTGCCGGACGCCAATGGCCGGGGGAGGCCGGACATCCTCATGGCGAAGCCAATGTATGATCCGGAAAAACGGCTCGGACGGCGTTAGCGCGGCTCCACGAGCTCCGTCCGGTTGCCGAACGGGTCGTTGACGTAGCAGCGCGCGTAGCCGGGCAGCGGCACGTCCTCGCTCGTGGCGTGGCCGGCGGCGTCAAGGCGTCGGCGAAGCGCTGCGAGTCCGACCACCTGGAAGGCGACATGGGCCTTCTCGGCCGGGCGGAAGGTGCGATCAACGCCGAGATGCACTTGAAGGGGACCGGCCTGGTACCACAGGCCGCCGCGTCCCTGCAAGTTCGCCGGCTTGGCGACTTCCTCCAGCCCGAGCAACCCGCCATAGAAGGCCCGCGCTTGCTCCTCACCGCCCGGCGGGATGGCGACCTGGACGTGATGGATCCGGACCGGCACCGCAACGCTCCTCATCGCCAACAGCCGGGAAGAAGTATAATGACGGGCCCGCTATCCCGTGATCGTCACCCTGGCGGCCTGTTGTTGGTAGTGGCACGGGCAAAGGGGATCGCGTGGCCTTGGAGCAGGACGTGCCGCGTTCTTTTACGACCAGCCAGCGCAAGTTCATGCTCTTCTGCGCCTGCCTGGTCGTGCTCGGCGCGGTGGCCCTGGGTTGGTCCCTGACCCGCTATCCACCGCTGCCGCCCCGGCATCCGCTGCCGCCCGATACCGGCATGGCACAGGTCGAGGCCAGCGGCGTGCTCCGGGTGGCGATGGACGCCAGCTACCCCCCGTTCGCCGTCGCGGCAGCGGACGGCAGCGTCCACGGCTTCGACGTCGATCTCGCCCGCGCCATCGCCGGACAACTGGGTGCGACGGCGCAACTGCTCAACATCAGCGAGGATAGCCTCTCGGATGCGCTGATCGCCGGTCAGGCCGACGTCATCATCTCCGAACAGCGCCCGGACCCGCGCTTGGGCCTCGCCTATAGCATCCCCTATTACAACGCCGGCCAGGTGCTCCTCGTTGCGGCGGACAATGGGCAGATCACTGGCCTGACCGACCTCCACGACCAGACGGTTGGCGTGGAGTTGGGCAGCGACGCCGACGACTGGCTGCGCCGCCAGCCTGCGTCAACGGTGCGGGTGAAGCACTACGACGCCGTCGGCGGCGCCATCGCGGACCTGGAAGCCGGCGCTATTGCCGCCGTCATCACCGACGCGCCCAATGCCGCGGATTTCATGCAGCGGGGCGCAACGATCCGCATCGCCGGTCCCGCCTTGACCCAGGACCCGTACGTCGTCGCCGCGGCGCCCCAGAACCTCTCCCTGATCCGCGCCGTGAACCGGGCGCTCACGGCGTTGCAGGCGGACGGCACGCTGCCGGCGATGCTGGCGAAGGACGTGTGAGAGCGCGCCGGCTGGGGCGGACGGGCTCGGCCGGCCCGGCGATCGGCCGGAAGAGCCGGATGGCCACGTCGACCGCCGTGCGCAACGGCGCCGTCGCCTCGACGGCCGCCCGCCTCGCCTGGTCGATGTTCCAGCCGAACGGCGTCATGGTGAGCAGGTCGCCGATCTGCTCGCCGGTCGTCACGGTCAGCTCGTAGCCGAGCCGCCGCTCCGACAGCGGCGTGAAGGAGGGCGCCAGGGTGGGGAGGAACTGCTCCGGTTCGTGCGGTGTCACCTCGGCGTAGATCTGCTGGCGCAAGGCGTAGAGGTGGTGGGGGCCGGGGCCGACGACCACCAGGGCCCCGTCCGGGCGGAGCACGCGCCGGAACTCCGCCGGGGCGAACGGCGCAAAGACGCTCAGCACGACGTCCAGCGACGCGCTCGCCACCGGCAGGTCGACGACGCTCGCCACCAGCCAGGTGATCGCCTTGGAGCGATGGGTCGCGTATTGCATGCCGTGCCGGGAGATGTCAACGCCGTAGAGGGCCGGAAGCGGGGCGACCGGCAGCGACGTGAGCGCAGCGCCCAGACGGGCGAGATAGTAGCCTTCGCCGGCGCCGGCATCCAGGACGTTGCGCGCAGGCCGATGCGGTGCGCCGGACAGGGCAGCCGCGACGACGCCGTTGATCGCGTCCGAGATGGGAGCATAGAACCCGCTTTCGAGGAACCGTCGGCGGGCCAGGATCATGTCCCGGTTGTCGCCCGGATCCTTGGAACGGCGTTGCGCGGCGGGCAGGAGGTTGACGTAGCCCTGGCGGGCGATGTCGAAGGAATGGCCGCTCGGGCAGCGATAGGCGCGCTCCTGCCGTTGCAGCGCCTCACGGCAGTAGGGGCAGCGGAGGATGCAGTCGGCCGCCGCCGGCGTACTGCCCGCCGGCACGTCGTCGGATGCATTCCCCGTCGTCACGAGGTCAACACCAGCAGGAGATCGTTGACATTGGTCCCGCTGGGCCCGGTGCGGACCAGGGCGCCGGCGGCATCGAGCAGCGGATAGGCGTCGTTGCGGGCCAGGGCGGCGGTCGCGTCCAGGCCGCGCCGCGCCGCCCGTTCCACCGTACTGCCATCGACGATCGCCCCGGCCGCGTCAGTCGGACCGTCGCCGCCATCGGTGGCGAGCGCGGCGACCGTGATATCGGGCTGGCCGTCGATCAGCAGCGCGGCGGCCAGCGCCAGTTCCTGGTCGCGACCGCCCGTGCCGTCGCCGCGTACCGTCACCGTGGCTTCGCCGCCGGCAATCAGGCAGAATGGCCCCGGTCGGCTTTGTGCCCGGGCGCGCGCCTCCGTCAGCAGGAGGCGGGCGACGTCGCGCGCCTCGCCCTGGAGGGTAGTGCTGAAGAGCACCGCCGCGTAGCCCTGCCCCTCCGCCGCCCGCTGCGCCGCCCGGCACGCCTGGTCGAGACTGCCGATCACGAGCGCCTGACTACGAGCAAAGCAGGGATCACCCGGCTTCGGCGTCTCCGGCACATCCCCCCGCACACCCGCCAGCAGTCGCTCCAGGACGGTCGGGGGGACGCAAGCGCGCAGTTC
>JAICXR010000128.1 GCA_025980355.1 Chloroflexota bacterium
CAATGGCCGATCACCGTATCTTTGCCGCGCGAGCGTTCCGCCAGCTTGCCGAACGCGCCGGTCGCGGCGGGTGTCGGGGACACGCCCTGGATGGGGCAGATGTTGCCGAGGCCCATGGCGCCCATTACTGGCAGGTGCAGGCCGCCGACCGCTCGGGCCGAGTTGGCGATGGAGTTGCTGCCTTCGTCGCCATACGCCGCGGCATCGGCCGCGGCGCCGATGCCCACACCGTCCAGCACCAGCAGGATCACCCGGCGGTACGGCGGCATCAGGCCGCCTCGGCCCGCAACCGCGCCAGCAGCTCCTCTTCCGTCCAGACCGGCACCTTCAGTTTCTGGGCCTTCGCCAGTTTGCTGCCGGCGTCCTCACCCGCCACCACTACCGACGTCTTGCGCGTCACGGCACTGCCGATGCGGGCGCCCAGGCGCTTCAGCGCCGCCTCCGCCTCGCCACGGGTCATAGAGCCGAGCCGGCCGGTCAGCACGAACTCCTGGCCGTCGAGCGGCAGGGCCTGACCGTCGTCGCCGTCAACCTCCAGGCGGACGCCCGCCTCGCGTAGCCGGCGGAGGAGGTCCTGGTTATGGGATCGGGCGAAGAAATCGGCGACGCTGGCGGCGATCACCGGCCCGACGCCGGCCCGTCTGCTGATCTCGTCGGCATCGGCGCTCGCCAGGGCGTCGATGGAGCGGAAGGCGGCGGCCAGCGTTTCCGCGCCCTTCGTGCCCAGGTGCCGGATGCTCAATCCCACCAGCAAACGATCGAGGGGGCGATTCTTGCTGGCCTCCAATGCCTGGAGAAGGTTGTCGGCGCTCTTGTCGGCCAGGCGATCCATCTGCAGCAGTTGCTCCTTGCTGACCGCATACAGGTCGGCCACGTCGCGCACCAGGGCCGCCCGTACCAGCGCCTGCGCCAGGCGCTCGCCCAGGCCGTCGATGTTCATCGCCCCGCGGGAGGCAAAGTGGATGATGCGTTCCTCGCGCTGGGCCGGGCAATCGGCGGCGACGCAATAGGCCATCGCCTCGCCCTGCTCTCGGACGATCGGGGAGCCGCAACTCGGACAGCGCTCCGGCAACACCCAGCGCGCCGGCTCGGGTTGGGGCCGCTGCTCCAAGACGACCCGGACCACTTCCGGTATCACATCACCGGCGCGCTGCACGACCACCGTGTCGCCGATGCGGACGTCCTTGCGGTCGATTTCGTTCTGATTATGTAACGTTGCGCGGGACACCGTGACGCCGCCGATGACCACCGGGGCCAGCACGGCGGTCGGGTTGATCGAGCCGGTCCGACCGACGGTCACCATGATGTCGCAGACCTGCGTGGTCGCCTGGAGCGCCGCGAACTTATAGGCGATCGCCCACCGCGGATCGCGCCCGACGGCGCCCAACTCTTGCTGCAACGCGATGCTGTTGACCTTGATCACCGCGCCGTCGATCTCAAAAGGCAGCGTCTCGCGCTCCCGCTCCCAGGCCTGGCAGGCGGCCCAAGCGGCGTCGATCCCTTCGACCAGGCGCATCCCCGTCACGACCGGCAGGCCGCGTTCGCCAAGGTAGGCGAGCGTTTCGGCGTGGGAGGCAAAGGATACTCCGTCCACGCGACCAACGGCGTAGACGAAGAGGCGTAGGGCGCGCGAGGCGGTGATCGCCGGGTCGAGCTGGCGCAATGAGCCGGCGGCGGCGTTGCGGGGACTGGCGAACCGGCTCTCGCCGGCCTCGGCGCGGCGCTCGTTCAGCCGGGCGAACTCCCGCTTCAGCATATACACTTCGCCGCGCGCCTCCAGGTAGGCCGGCGCCTCGCCTTCCAGGCGCAAGGGGAGCGCGGCGATGGCGCGCAGGTTATTGGTGACGTCCTCGCCGACCAGGCCGTCGCCACGGGTGGCGCCGCGCACGAAGCGGCCCTGCTCGTAGTGGAGGGCGATGGCGAGCCCATCGATTTTCGGCTCGACCGTGTACTCCAGCGTCCCGTCGCCGACGAGCCGCTGCACCCGCCGCTCCCAGGTCCGCACCTCCTCCTCGCTGAAGGCGTTGGACAGGCTGAGCATGGGGACGCGGTGTTCGACCTTGGCGAAGTCGCCGGACGCCACCCCGCCGACGCGTTGGGTGGGCGAATCGGCGGTGATCAGCTCCGGGTGCGCCTCTTCGAGGGCGCGCAGGCGGCGCATGAGCGCGTCATATTCCGCGTCGGTAATCTCCGGGCTGTCCAGCACGAAATACCGATAATTGTGCTGGCCGATCTGCGTTCGGAGCGACGCAATCTCGCCAGCGACGGGGTCCTGCTCCACGGGCATCCTCTCCTGCGTGGCGCGCGTCTAATGCACCTCGTCGATCTTGCCTTGCGTGTCGACGGTGAAATAGTACGGCACCTGGCGCAGCGCCCCGTTCACGTCGGCGGTCACGACGAACATGGTTGCCTCGCGCCCGTCGTTCATGACCGACCCGCCGACGAACGTGATCTGCTTCACCGGCGGCAAGGGGCTTTGCTTCAGCTCCGCCGTCAGGGCGGCGGCGCTGCCGCCCTGCTGGGCAATCTGCGATTGGGCCGCGGCGGACAGCTCGTTCCAGGCAGTCTGGCCGTCGCCCTTCGCCTGGGCCTCCAGGTAGAGCACCGGCGCCTTCGGTATCGGCGGGCTGGTCTCCACCCGGGCGCTGAGCAGGGGGTCGCCGTTGATGTTTACCGCCGTCTGCACCCCCGGCTCTGCCGTCCCGGAAGCCACCGCGTTGCCGGCCGTGCCGCTCGACAAGCGGCCGATGAGGCCGCCCCCCGTTGTCACCACGGCAACGACGATGAGCACAATGATGATGAAGAGGGGGACGCCAAGGATCAACGACCAGCGCCGGGGCCGGCGCTGCGGCGGATCGGCGGGCGGCGGGCCGGCCGGTTTCGGCTCCGGGGCCTGGCTCGGGATGTTGGCCGGCAGGATGTCCCGCCCCTGGAGCCAGGTACCCTGGTCGTTGGACGGCGGTTGCTCGGGAGCACTCACGGCGATACCTCCATCTGCATGCGGCGCTCTTTGACGTCCTTCAATTATGGTACACGGGCGTCGCCAACGTGTATAATTGTATGTCCAACCAGAACTGCCTCCTTGCGGCAGGCCCGATCCGAAGCCGGTGTAACCATCGACGGTCCGGTCGTATATATACCGCCGGTGACAGTATGCCTGGTATCAGCATACCGGACCGGCGACCGGGTCGGGGTATCGCTTGGCACGTGCCGGGGACGGCCGTGGGGCGAAGGTGACGGCGGTTCGGTCCGGCCGATTGGGATGACGAACAGGGAGAGGGGACGCTGGCGTTGAGCGCAGTGCTTGAGCACGACACGATGAGGACGGACGTCCTGCCCATGCCGGCGGTGTTGCCCCGCCATATCGCGATTATCATGGACGGGAACGGTCGCTGGGCCCGCTCGCGTCGGATGCCGCGTCTGTTCGGCCACCACGCCGGCGTGGAAGCCCTCCACCGCGTGGTCGACGCCTGCGGTCGTCTGGGCATCCCTATGCTGACCGTCTACGCCTTCTCCACCGAAAACTGGGCCCGGCCGCAGGAGGAAGTGAGCGGCCTCATGCGCCTGCTTGCCGACTCCTTCATCCGCTACCTCGACCGCCTGATCGAGGCCGGGGTGCGCATCCGCCACCTCGGCCGCACCGATCGCTTGCCGGGCGATCTGCTGGCGCGCATTCGCGACGCCGAGGCCAGCACCGCCGGCAATCAGCGTCTGCAGCTCAACGTCGCCCTGAACTACGGCGGGCGGGCGGAGGTGGTGGACGCTGTGCGTCGTTTGGCCGCCAGCGGCGCCGACATGACCCAACTGACGGAAGAGCAGATCACCGCCAACCTCTACACCGCCGGCCTGCCGGACCCCGACCTGGTCATTCGCACTGGCGGCGAAGTGCGCATGTCCAACTTCCTGCTCTGGCAGTCCGCCTACGCCGAATACTACGCCACCGATAAATTCTGGCCCGACTTCGGGGAGCCCGATCTCCGCCAGGCGCTGGCCACCTTTGCCGGCCGGCAGCGCCGCTTCGGCGGCGTGGTCGCCCGCACCTGAACGCGCTGCGCCGGCCCCTCGGCACGCTACACTTGCCGCTATGATGCCCTCACGACACGCCGCCTACGGCGCCGCCGCCGCGCTGGCGCTCGCTCCGCTGTTGCGGCGGCGCAGCCTGGGATTGCTGGCGGGTAGCGTCTTGATCGATGTCGACCACTACGCCTGGTACGCCGTTCACCGGCGCGATTTCAGCCTGCGTCGTGCCTATCGGTACTTCCTGAGGGTGCGCGGCGGCGAACGGCGGCTGGAAGGCGACGCTCGCCCCCTGCACGGTCCGATCAACGTCGCCTGGATGGCCCTCCTGGCCTGGCGCTGGCCGGCCTTCCGGTCGGTTTTCCTGGGCATCCTGCTGCACTCGCTCCTCGACGCCTACGCCGAGCGCCGCCTCAACGCGCTGTTGCCGCTCGCCCTGCGGTCGGTCTAGAGACAAAGGGAGGGCGCCTGCCCTACGTGCCGCTACCGAGGGTCCGCACGAACGCCTCCGCCGCGGCGACCCGTTCCCCCGCCGGCGTTCGCTCCAGCAAGCTGACGAGAGCGCTGCCGACGGCCGCGCCATCGGCGTACCGCCCGATCTCCCGCACCTGCTCCGCGCTGCTGATGCCGAAACCGGCGGCGATCGGCAGCGCCGTGTGCCGGCGGACGCGGGCGAAGAACGCCGGCAAGTCGGCCGGCAGGGTGCTGCGGGCGCCGGTGACGCCGCGCACCGTGACGCAGTAGACGAAGCCTCCGGCGCGCCGGCCGATCAGCGCCAGCCGCTCTTCGCTGCTATTTGGTGCCGCCATAAAGACGAGGTCCAACTGGCAGCGATCGGCGATCGGCCCGATCTCGTCCGCCTCTTCCGGCGGGAGGTCCGGCACGATCAGGCCGGCCACACCGGAATCGCGCGCCTCCCGGCAGAGGCGGTCCAGGCCATACTGCAGGAACGGGTTGTAATAGCCCATCAACAGGATCGGGATGCCGACGCGGGAATGGCTTTCCCTTGCCAGGCGCAGGCAATCGGCAAGGGTGACGCCGTGCGCCAGGGCCCGCTGGCCGGAGCGCTGGACGGCCGTGCCGTCGGCGGTCGGATCGGAGAAGGGGACGCCCAGCTCCACCATCGCCGCCCCGCCCCGGGCCAGCGCCGCCACCAACTCCGGCGTCTCCTCGCGCTCGGGGAAGCCGGCCGTGACGTAGGGCATGATCGCCGTGCGCCCGGCGGCGCGGGCCTGGGCAAAGGCGGCGCCGATCGCGTTTGCCATGTCCCTATTCCTCCATGCCGAGCGCGCGCAGGACCGTCGGCATATCCTTGTCGCCTCGCCCGGAGAGGTTGATGAGCACGGGGCCATCGCGCAACTGGCCGGCGGCCTCGACCACCCAGGCCAGCGCGTGGGCCGACTCCAGCGCCGGCAGGATGCCCTCCGTGCGGGCCAGCAACACAAAGGCATCCAGCACCTGCTGGTCGGTGGCGGCAACATAGCGGGCGCGCCCGCTATCTTTGAGGGCGCTGTGCTCCGGCCCGACGCCGGGATAGTCCAGCCCGGCGGAGATCGAGTGCGTCTCCATCACCTGGCCATCGGGCGTCTGCAACAGGTAGCTGCGCGCGCCGTGCAGCACGCCGACCCGGCCCGCCGTCAGGGTGGCGGCGTGGGCGCCCGACTCCAGGCCGCGTCCCGCCGCCTCCACGCCGGTCAGCCGCACCTCGGAATCGGCGAGGAAGCCGGCGAAGATCCCCATGGCGTTGCTGCCGCCGCCGACGCATGCCACCACGTCGGCCGGCAGCCGGCCCGTCATCGCCAGCATCTGGCCGCGCGCCTCCCGCCCGATCACGGACTGGAATTCGCGGGCGATCAGCGGGTACGGGTGGGGACCGGCCACCGTCCCGAAGATGTAAAAGGTCGTCTCGACGTTTGCGGCCCAGTCGCGCATCGCCTCGTTGATGGCGTCCTTCAGCGTGCGGCCGCCGCTGTCGACGGGGCGCACTTCCGCCCCCAGCAGCCTCATGCGCTGGACGTTGACGTGCTGGCGGGCGACATCCTCGCTGCCCATGTAGACCACGCACTCCAGGCCCAGCATCGCCGCCGCCGTCGCCGTCGCCACGCCGTGCATGCCCGCGCCCGTCTCCGCGATCACGCGCCGCCGGCCCATCCGCTCCGCCAGCAGGCCCTGGCCCAGGGCGCTGTTGATCTTGTGGGCCCCCGTGTGGGCGAGGTCTTCCCGCTTCAGGTAGAGGTCGACGCCGAGCCGGCGGGACAGTTGCTGCGCCGGATAGATCGGCGTCGGGCGGCCGACATAGTCTTTCAGGAGCGTGTCCAGCCGGGCGCGGAATTCCGGGTCGGCCTGGGCGTCGGCGAAGGCGTGCTCAATCTCCTCCAGGACGCCGATCAGCAACTCCGAGACATACCGCCCGCCGTAGGCGCCGAAGTAGCCCGGTCGGGTAACGGTCCGTTCCGCCGTCATCATCGTATGGTTGCTCCTTTCGCCGCCGCCACGAAGGCGGCGATGCGCGCAGAATGCTGCACTCCGTCAATCTCGACGCCGGAGCTGACATCCACGCCCTCCGGCCGCACAGCGGCAATCGCGCCGGCAACATTGTCGGGCCGTAAGCCGCCGGCCAGCAAGATCGGCGGCCGCGACGGCAAGTCCGAGATGGACCGGGCGACGCTCCAATCCCACACTTGCCCGGAACCGCCCCAGCCCGCCGCCGGGGGTTCCAGGAGGGCGGCGAAGAGCGTTCGCTGCGGCCGGAAGGCTCCCTCACCCGGCGCCTGCGCGGAATAGGCCCCCTCATCTGCGCTCTGCGCGGAACAGGCCCCCTCACCGGGTGCCCTCTGGGCGCTCTCCCCCAAGCTTGGGGGAGAGGAACGCGGAAGGGAGGACGGAAGCGTCTCCGGACCGCCGTCGCGCAAGCTCGGTCCAGGGACGCGACCAGTCGCTCGACCATGGCTCTCCCCCAGTTTTGGGGGAGAGATGGCGAAGCCAGAGAGGGGGCCTTTCTGCATGCCGAAGCCAGAGAAGGGGCCTCCCCGCCACGCCTTGATCACCGGCCAATCCAGCAGCGACACGACCTCATCCCCCTCGTCGCCCGAGAGCTGAATGAGGTCCAGCCCGCAGCCGTCCGCCACCGCGTGCATCTCCTCCAGCGGCTGGTTCACGAACACACCGACCGCGCGCACCGCCGGGCGGCCCCGTAGCCCGGCCAGGATGGCGGTGATCTGCTCGGGCGGCACGTAGCGGCGGGCGGGCGGATAGCAGATGAAGCCGAGCATGTCCGCGCCGGCATCCACCGCCGCCTGGGCACCGGCCAGCGTGCGGACGCCACAGATCTTCACCAGCATCGCGCGCTCAGACACGGGCGGTCCGTCCGGCCTGCACCAGCTGGGAGAGGCCAGCGTGCGGGTCTTCCGACGTGACCAGGGCTTCGCCCACCAGCACGGCGTTGACGCCCCACTCGCCAAGCCGGCGGATGTCGTCGGGCGTGCGGATGCCGCTCTCGCTGACGACGACGCAGCCGGCCGGCAAGTAGCCCATCAGGCGCTCCGTCGTCTCCAGGTCGACGGTGAAATCTTCAAGGTTGCGATTGTTGATGCCGATGACGGTCGCTTCGGCCGCCAGCGCCCGTTCCGCCTCGGCCGGCGTGTGCACCTCGACGAGCGTCGCCAAGCCGACGCTCTCCGCCATCGCTTGCAGGTGGTTGAGCTCTCCCTGGTCGAGGACGGCGGCGATCAGCAGCACCGCGTCGGCGTCGTTCGCGCGCGCCTCCAAGATCTGGTAGCCGTCGATGATGAAGTCCTTGCGGAGTACCGGGATGCCGACCAGGCCGTGGACCTGGCGCATGTCGTGGATGCTGCCCTGGAAGAAGTGCCTCTCCGTCAGGACGGAGATGGCCGCCGCCCCCGCTTCCTCATAGGTCTGACCGAACCAGCGATGGTCGAGGTCGGCGCGCAGCACGCCCTTGGTCGGCGACGCGCGCTTGATCTCGGCGATGACGCGGACCTCGCCGTCCCGCCGAAGGGCGGCGGCGAAGTCGCGCACCGGCGGCTTGGCGGCGATGATTTGCCGGATCAGCCGGTCCGGTACCCGGCGAGTGCGCTCCAGGTCCTGCCGCCGGCGCGCGACGATCGTGTCCAGGATCATGCAGCCGCTCCGAAGGCGACGACGCGCTCCAGCGTCGCCGAGGCGGCGCCGGACGTGATGGCGTCGCGGGCCATGGCAATCCCCTGC